>JBDRFX010000020.1:0-6378 GCA_043818355.1 Patescibacteria group bacterium | reverse complement strand
CCCACTAATAAAAAAATGGATTTTCCAAAACTTTTAAAAAAAATAAATGAAATTCCTGGTGATTTTTGGATTCGCTTTACTTCGTCTCATCCTAAAAATTTTTCTGATGAATTGATCGATGTAATGGCTCAAAGAAATCATATAACAGAATACTTAAATCTGCCCATTCAATCTGGAGATGATGAAATTTTAAAGAAAATGAATAGACCTTATACGGTCTCAAAGTATAAAAAAATAATTCACAAGATTAGAAAAAAAATACCTGACATTTCATTGTCTACAGATGTGATAATTGGTTTTCCTGGTGAAACAAAAACAAAATTTCAAAATACTCAAAAAACTTTTGAAGAAATTGGTTTTGACATGGCCTACATACTGAAATATTCCAAAAGACCTCAAACCAAAGCCAAGGACTTTGAAGACCAAATAGATAAAAAAACAAAAGAAGAGAGATACAGGCAATTAACAACAATTGTTGGAAAAGCAGGATTGAAAAAAAATCTACAATACGAAGGTCAAGTCTTAAAAATTTTAATTTCAAATGAAAGAAACGGTTTTCTAATTGGTAAAACTAGACATTATAAAACAGTAAAACTAAAGGGAGATAAAAGTCTTATTGGTAAATTCATTGATGTAAAAATCAAGAAGGCTTTAGCTTGGGGACTAAGGGGAGAGTTGGTAATAAAAAAACCTAAAATGATTGTTATTCTTGGACCAACGGCAACAGGCAAAACAGACTTATCTGTTAAGTTAGCTAAAAAGTTTAATGGAGAAATAATTTCTGCTGATTCTAGACAAACATATAAAGGAATGGATATTGGTTCAGGTAAAATTACTAAAAAAGAAATGAAAGGAATCCCTCATCATTTGCTAGATGTGGCAAATCCTAAAAAGAGATTTTCCCTAGCTGAATATAAGCAATTGGCTGACAAGGCCATAGAAAAAATTATTCGAAAAAACAAAATCCCTTTCTTGGTTGGAGGTACTGGTTTCTATATACAAGCTGTAGCGGATAACGTAATTATTCCCGAAGTAGCGCCTGATTGGACTCTAAGAAAAATCTTAGAAGGACTTACTACTAAAGAGCTGTTTTCTCTCTTAAAAAAACGAGACAGTATACGTGCATCAAATATTGATAGAAACAACCGTAGAAGACTAATCAGAGCCCTAGAAATAGCATTGAAAACCAAAATGGCAATTCCTCAGCTTCAGTCTCAACCAAACTTTAAGGTTTTAATGATAGGAATCAATAAATCCTCAGAAAAATTAAAAAAACTCATACAAAAAAGATTAGAAAAAAGATTAAAGAAAGGAATGGTAGCTGAAGTAAAAAAATTAAAGAAACAGGGCCTTTCCTGGAAAAGATTAGAAGAATTTGGTTTAGAGTATAAGCTGGTGGCACAATATCTTCAAAACAAGATATCTAAAGAAAAAATGATTGAAAGAATACAAATAGAGTCGTCACAATATGCCAAAAAGCAAATGACTTGGTTTAAAAGAGATAAAAGGATTAAGTGGGTTAAAAATCAAAAAGAAGCAAACTCTTTAATTACAATTTTTTTACTAAATCTTTAGATGAATAAAATTGTTGATTAAATTTTAATTTAGTAACTCTTCTATTATCTTTCTGGTAACATCAGGATTTGCCTTTCCTTTGGTTTTGGATAAAACCTGCCCCACTAAAAATTCAATCGCATTCTTTTCTCCTTTCTTATAGTCTGAAACTGCTTTTTGATTTATTTTAATCAAATCTTCAATAATTGGTTTAATGTCAGATTCGTCTGCAACTTGAGTCAGTCCTCTTTCTTCAATAATATGAGAAGGATCACTTCCGGTCTTCAACATTTCAGGTAAAATTATTTTAGCAACCTTACTAGAAATAGTTTGATTGTGTATAAGAGCAATAAATTCAGCAAAATTCTCTGGAGTTACAGATTTCAAATCATACTCCTCTTCTTTTAGGAGGGCTGCTAAATCAGTAATCAAATAATTTGAAGTTAGTTTAATTAATTCCAAAAGTTTTTTATGATCAAGGTTGGGTGATAATTCACTAATGGTTTTTTCAAAATAGTCTCCAAATTCTTTATTTAACACAAACGCTTCAATAGTTTCGTCAGAAAGAATCTTATATTCCTCTTTTAACCTTTTTCTTCTTGCATTGGGTAGCTCTGAAAAAGTTGATTTGATTTCATCAATTTCAGCTTGTTTCCATCTAATTGGAGGTAAATCCGGTTCAGGAAAATATCTATAGTCATGAGCTGATTCTTTTTCTCTTTGACTAAATGTTTCTCCTTTTGAATCATTCCATCCTCTGGTTTCCTGAATAATCTTTCTTCCTGATTCTAAAAGCTCTCTCTGTCTTTTAATTTCATACTCAATAGATCTTTCTACTGATCTAAATGAATTAAGGTTTTTAATTTCAACCTTAGTACCCAGATTCTCATTCTTAGACAAAGAAATATTAACCTCAATTCTCATTTGCCCTTTTTCCATATTAGCTTCTGATATATCAAGATACCTCAAAATCAATCTTAACTCTTCGGCAAATTTTCTTGCTTCATCCCCCGATTCAATATCAGGCTCTGTTACTAATTCCATTAAAGGAACTCCTGCTCTATTAAAATCAACTAAAGAATATTTTTCACCTTCAGGATGAATTAATTTTCCCGTATCTTCTTCTAAATGAACACGAGTAATACCAATTTTTTTACCATTAATGTCTAAATATCCTTTTTCACATAAAGGCTTGTCATATTGAGAAATCTGATATCCTTTTGGCAAATCGGGATAAAAATAATTCTTTCTATCAAATTTCGTAAACAAAGGAATAGTACAGTTTAAAGCTAAACCTGTTTTAACAACTTTTTCTACAGCTTTTTTATTTATAGCAGGCATTGTGCCAGGATGTCCCAAACAAATAGGGCAAACATTCTTGTTTGGTTCTTTTTCATCTGCGTCATTTTTACAACCACAAAACATTTTACTGTTAGTTTTGAGTTCCGTATGAATTTCTAAACCTATTGTTGTTTTATACATTTTCACAAATATTTTTTAACTGCTTCCCAGATTTTTTTACTTATTTCTTCTGGTGGTAACAAACTGTCTTTAACGCACTCTATTACTTCAAAATCTTCTGGAGAATATCCAATCCATTCTTGATATGCTCTCTCTGTGTTGGTTAAATGATTTAAATCTCTTTCATGAATATCTGGTTTGTGATTTTCTTCTTTCGCTAATTTGTTAGATAATTTTTGGCCCAATTCCGAAGAAACTTTTAGCATGAATGTTATGTCTGGTTTTGGGATATTGAATATCCTATATTCTAAGTCGCAAAGCCAATCTATATATGCTTTTCTTTCTTCTTTAGTTTTCATTTTTCCTCCTTGATGTCCAATATTAGATCCAATATATCTATCACAAACCACTATTTTTCCTTCTTTCAACCATTCTCTAATTTGAAAACTAGAATCAAATCTATCACAAGAATAAAATATTGAAGCTTGATATGGGCCCACTTCATTAGCTTCACCATATTTGCCACTTAAATATTCTTCAACCAAACCACCTGATTTTGTATTATATTTAGGAAAATGAATGAATGCAGTCTTATGTCCTGCTTTTTCTAATTTTTCAATCAATAATTTTGCTTGAGTAGATTTTCCTGAACCATCTATTCCCTCAAAAACAATAAATTTTCCTAATGTTTCCATATTTTTAATTCTAAAATAAAACAATAAATTTGTATTTATTCTAGTATAAAAAATTAATTTTGTCTAAAGAAAAAAAGCTGTCAAACAGCTTTTTTTACAAATCTTAATTTTACGATGAGCTAAGCTTATCGTAAATTCTAGCCAGTGCTACCTAGGCCTCCCCTACTTTCCTTATTTATTTCTTCTACTTCTTCCCAAAATATTTTTGAAATAGGCATTAATAATCCTTGAGCAACTTTTTCTCCTCTTTTAATAACCACGTCTTGATCAGAAAAGTTATAGAATTGAGCTAAAGCTTCGTCCTCTGGCCCACAATAATCTTGGTCTAATACTCCAATACCATGTGGCATTAATAATCCTTTTTTTCTGGGAGTACTAGATCGAGAGGTTATTAAAAAAACATATCCTTCCGGAACTTCAACAATAATATTACAAGGAATTAAACCAATTTTTTTAGATTTGATTAGGGTATCTTCTCTGGCCAATAAATCTAAACCAACAGAACCTTGAGTTTCATAAACAGGTAAAGGTAAACTTTTATCAATTCTCTTAATTTTAATTTTCATGCTAATTTATTCATTAATTCATCTATTTTTTTATGAAACTCTTCTAATGATCCATTGTTCTCAATTTTAAAATCAGCCTTCTCGCCTATTGCTGCTATGAAAAGTTCTGTAGCATTTTGGCTTCTTTTAAGAAACTCTTCCCAAGTAGACTTGTCGTCTGCTTTTTCTTTTCTTTCTCCCATTCTTTCCCAACGAATCTTAGCATCTGTAGTAACATAAACAATAACTCCACCTAATTCTTTGACCATGCTATATTCATCCCAAACTCTAATACCGTTTAAGATAACAACATCTTCTGTCATAGATTTAATTTTTTTAGTAATGGCTTTAGCTAAAATATCTTGTCCAAATCTTTCTCTTAAATTATTTACTAACCATTGTTGATCTTCTCTTTTAACTTCGTCAAAAAATATTTTTAAGGTTTCAGTGAGCGGTGTAGAAAACCTTAAGGAAATGATATTATCGTGTTTTTCTTTAAGATAATTGACTAAGGTATCTTTGCCGGCCCCCATTTCTCCAGTTAAGCCAATGACAATTTTTTTCATATTAATCTAAAAATGTTATTTCTGAACTTGGTCTCTCTAAAGTATCAACTTCTATTCCTGCCTCTACAAATAATTTAATGAAAGATTCGTCAGCATACTTTCCAAAACTAACAAGTCTTTTAATCTTTGAGTTAACCAACATTTTGGCACAAATAATACAAGGAGTATGAGTACAATAAATCGTAGAGCCTTCTAAGGAAACACCGTGCAAAGCGCCTTGAATAATTACATTTTGTTCAGCATGAATTGCGCGACAAATTTCGTGTTGAGTTCCAGAAGGAATATTCTTTTCATTTCTCAAACAACCTAATTCTAAACAATCTTTTATTCCTGCAGCTGCGCCATTATACCCTGTAGACAGAATTTGCTTATTCTTTACAGCCACTGCTCCTATGTGATGTCTTCTACAAGTTGATCTCTCGGCTACCACAGAAGCAATTTTAAGAAAATATTCATCTATAGACAATCTTTTTTCAATCTCCATATGCTTTAAAAAATTAATAATATTTTTACAAAATTAAAACGAGATACAATATTCCCGTTTTAAGTTTTAAATTATTATATTTTAACTTTTTTCAAGTTATCAATCAACCACTTCAACCCCCATAGCATTTGCTGTTCCTTCAACTGTTCTCATAGCAGCCTCAATGTCTTTGGTGTTTAGATCTGGCATTTTTTTTTCAGCTATTTCTCTAATCTGAGCTTTGGTAATTTTACCAACTTTAGTTTTCTTTTGAAAACCAGATCCTTTCTCAATTCCTATAGACTTTTTAATCATATGAGAGACCAAAGGTTGTTTTAAAACAAAACTAAAAGTTCTATCTTCATAAATAATTACGTCAGCCGGTACTACATTTCCCTCCATGTCTCTAGTCTTATCATTAAATTGCTGACAAAAATCAGAAAGATTAATTCCATGAGGAGCCAATGCTGGTCCTATTGGAGGTGCGGGTGTAGCTTTTCCGGCTTGAATTTGAATTTTTACTTTAGCTTTTATTTTTGCCATATTTTAAAGTTTTTTAATCTGTAAAGAGTCTAGCTCCACTGGAGTGTCTCTTCCAAACATATTAATTAATACTTTTATTTTTCCTCTTTCTTTGTCTATATTAGAAACCTTACCATCAAAATCTTTAAAGGGTCCATCAGTAATTTTAACCATCTCTCCAAGTTCAACTTCAATTTTGAATTTAGGAGTTTCAACGCCCATTCTTTTTTGTAAATTATCTATTTCGTTTTTTGAAACTGGAATTGGGGTAGTTCCTGCTCCAACAAAACCCGTCACATTGGGAGTATTTCTAACAACATACCAAGAATCATCAGTAACTATCATTTCTACTAATACATATCCAGGATAGATTTTTTCTTCAATAATTTTCCTTTTGCCACTTTTAATTTTAATTTTCTTTTCTTTGGGAACCAAAACGCTGAAAATTTTGTCTTCCATGCCCAAGCTCTCAATTCTTTGCTTGAGATTTTTGGCTACTGCTTCTTCGTAACCAGAATAGGTATGAAGAACATACCAACTTCTTTCTTTAGAAACTTGTTGTTTTGCCATAT
>JBDRFX010000019.1:0-3308 GCA_043818355.1 Patescibacteria group bacterium | reverse complement strand
TACCTCCCAACCCCGATGTTATAACGTCAATAGCTAGCGATAACAATGAATACATGATTACTCTTACACTTGAGGGAGGGGGGTCAAAAAATGTTATGATTAATTTGGCTGGTTTAGTTTATATAGATGATTAAAAAATCAAAAAACAATTTTAAAAAAGGATTTACAATGATTGAGATGATAATAGCGTTATCTGTTTTCAGTATTGGTATTATTGGGGTTTTTAGCCTGATTAGCGTTACCGCTTCTTCTTTAGACAATATTTCTAATCAATTAATAGCATCATATTTGGCTCAAGAAGGAATGGAGATAGTTAGAAATATTAGAGACAGTAATTTTTTAAAAATTAATCAGGGAGAAGCAATAAACTGGGATGATGGGTTGTTAAGTCATACAGACAGTGGCTTGGGAGCAGATGGTTTGTTTGATAGAACAATTGAAATTACTGAAGTAAGTTCAGATGTTAGAAAAGTTTGTGTAACTGTATCGTGGACAGAAAAAGGAAGAATATATGAAGTTAAAGCCGAAGAAAATATTTTTAATTGGTATTAATGAATAAAATAATTAAAAAACTGAAAAAAGGGTTTACTTTAATAGAATTAATGGTTTCTTTGTCTATTTTTGTTTTAGTTATATCATCTTCTTCTAGTATTTTAATTATGACAATTAGATCTCAGAAGAAAGCATTTGCTCAACAAGAATTATTAAATCAGACAAGCTATTTGATGGAAAAAATGAGTAAATCTATTAGAATGGCGAGAAAAGACAAGGATGGAATTTGTGGATCAAAGATTAGTAATACCAATTATTATTTTAGTCCAACAAGCATTGAGTTTTTAAATTATAATGGAATTTGTCAAAAATTTTATCTTAATAATGGCGAAATAAAAGAGAAATTGGGTGCAACAGATCTTCCTCTTACATCTAGCAATCTTGATGTTGAATATTTTAATGTTGATGTAGAATATGGAGATCAAGCAGATAATATGCAACCCAAAGTTACTTTTGTGTTAAAGATAAAATCAGGAGTTGAGCCAAATGATGCTAACATAAATATTCAAACTACTATTTCTCAAAGAAATCCAGATGTCCAATATTAATAAAAAATTTAAAAAAGGTATTTCTCTTTATTTTTCCATAATGATAATGACAATTCTTATGATTATTGCTTTTGGAATGAATTCTGTTCTTCTTTCTGAAATAAAGGTTATGAAAAGCATGGGAAGATCGGTTATTGCGTTTTTTGCGGCTGAGTCGGGAATTGAAGAGGCTTTGTTCGAACACAGATATGAACTTAATGCAGAAAAAATGGAATTTTCTGGTGATTTGGTCAATGAAGCTTCTTATCATGTCTATGTGTTTGAGGGCGGTGATACAGAGAATGATTGCCCAGAAGTTGTTAACTATTGCATTAAGTCGGTAGGGAGCTATTTAGGAGCTAAGAGAGCCATTCGGATAACTAGATAATATGAATCAAGGAGAGGCTAAAATCAGAATAGAAAAGCTTAAAAAAGTGATTAATTATCATAGATTTTTATATCACGTAAAAGACACTCAAGAGATTTCCGATTCAGCTCTAGACTCTTTAAAAAAAGAGCTTTTTGATTTAGAACAAATTTTTCCAAACCTGATTACGAAAGACTCGCCCACTCAAAGAGTTTCGGGTAAACCACTGGAAGGATTTAAAAAAATAAAGCACAGCATTCAGATGCTTTCCATACAAGATATTTTTTCTCAAGAAGAGCTAGAAAGTTGGCAGAATTATTTAAAGAAACTTATCAAAAGAGAAGTTGAAGAGTATTTTTGTGAATTAAAAATTGACGGATTTTCTGTTGCTTTAATTTACGAGAACGGAGTTTTTTCTTATGGATCAACTAGAGGGAATGGCAAAGAGGGAGAGGATGTAACTCAGAATCTAAAGACCATTGAAAGTATTCCATTAAAGTTAGAGTTAAAGGGAAAATTATTTGACGAAGAGCTTGAAAAAAATATTAGACAATTAATAGGTAAAGGGAAGATTGAGATTAGAGGAGAAGTATATATGGGAAAGCAAGAATTCAATAGAATTAATAAAGAATTAGAAAGTAGAGGTGAAAAAATTTATTCTAACCCCAGAAATTTAGCAGCAGGGTCAATTAGACAATTAGATCCTAAGATTGCCTCATCAAGAAAATTAGAATTTTTAGCTTTCAATATTGTAACTAATATTGGCCAACAGAAACATTCTCAAGAACATGAGATATTGCCGATTTTGGGATTTAAAACAGATAAAGGTAGAGTTTGCCATAACTCAAAAGAAATAATGGATTTTTGGAAAAAATCTAGTTCAGAAAAATCATTATTTGATTTCCAAATTGACGGCGCGGTTATAAGTATTAATGATAATAATATCTTTGAAAAGCTGGGAGTGGCAGGTAAAAGCCCGAAAGGAATAAGGGCGCTTAAGTTCGCCCCAGAACAAGTTACAACAAAGGTTTTAGACATTAAAGTGCAAGTAGGAAGAACGGGAAGTATTACTCCTGTGGCTATTTTTGAGCCTGTTAGAGTGGGAGGGGTTCAAGTTTCAAGAGCCACTCTTCATAACGAAGACGAAATAAAAAGATTAGACATAAAAATAGGAGATACGGTTATTATTGGCAGGGCGGGTGACGTTATTCCTAAGGTTTTAATGGTTTTACCAGAATTAAGAACTGGAAGTGAAAAAACATTTAAAATGCCTGTCATATGTCCTGCTTGTAATTCAGAGTTAAAAAAAACAATTCCAGATGTTATTTTGAAATGTTTAAATCTAAAATGTCCTGCTCGTCAGAAAAAAAATTATTATCATTTTGTATCCAAGCTAGCCTTTGATATTGTTGGGCTTGGCCCACAGATTATTGATAGATTGATAGAAGAAAATTTAATTTCAGATCCAGCAGATCTTTTCTTGTTAAAAGAAAAAGACATTGATTCCTTAGATAGATTTGCTGAAAAATCAGCACAAAATTTAATAAAATCTATTCAAGATAGCAAAAAAATCAGCCTAACCAGACTGATATTTGCTTTAGGAATTGATAACGTTGGAGAACAAACAGCTCAAGATTTAGCGGATCATTTTAAATCTATTGATGCCCTTAAAAAAACAAAAATAAGTGAATTAGAAGAAATTGATAATATTGGTCCGAAAATTGCCCAATCAATTTATGATTTTTTTCAAAATGAGGAAAAATTAAATCTTTTAAATAAATTAAAACAAGTTGGAATAGAATTAAAAAAACCAAAGACATTGAGCTTTTTTACAAATCAAAAAAGCAAAGGATTGCTTTTTG
>JBDRFX010000018.1:0-8269 GCA_043818355.1 Patescibacteria group bacterium | reverse complement strand
AAAAAAAGATAAATTCAACTTAGCCCATTGACAGTCTAAATGATTAATATATAATTCTACTAATAAAATCAAATGGAAAACAAAACATCTTCATCTTTATCTATAGAACAAAAAGGAGAAGAACCCCCGTCGTTACGGAATAATTTGCTATTTTCGAAGAGTCTTCCAATCGGGACTATGGACTCTTTTTTAGTTTGTTCAGATATAGAAATTGTAAGAGATATAACACAAGCAAAAGAAATCTGGCATCAATTTATGCCTGCCCAAACTTTTTTTGATACTTGGGAATTCAGATTCGCCTTTTACGAAGCATATAAACATGAACCATATTTCATGGTCTTAAAAAAAGATCAAGAAATTTTAGCTTTACTTCCACTTTGGTATGAGCAAGAAGAGAAAAAATACTTTTGGTTTGGTAGTGATTGGCAAGAAGAAGTGAGGTTTTTTACAAAAAAACCAGAACATATAGCTTGTCTATTAAAAAATGCTCCTTCTCCCCTATTTCTTAATGGTATAGAAGAAAAATCAGCAAATTCCATAAAAGATTTTATTAATTTTGAACCAGATTCAAGTAAATATATTCTTAACGTTGAAAGCTTCAAGAATCATGAAGATTATTTGGTTACTCTTAAAAAGAACACTAGAAGAAATTTAAGAAAAGACAGAAATCATATTATAAAATTGAACCCCCAAATCACTCTCAACAACTTTAAAGATATTGAAGAGTTAATAAGGCTTTCTAAAGATAGAATGACTCAAAAAAATCAGGAAGCTGATTGGTTAGATCCAAGAAGACAAGAAACATTCAGAAATGTTATTAAATTTGCAGGAAAGTCATACAATATAAAAATGATTACTATTAAAATCAACAACAAAGTTGCTGGAGTTGATTTAGTAGTTCTCTTTGGTACAACCTATATTACTGTAAAATGTGGTTATAATGTAAAAGAATTTTCTGGTATAGGAAACTATATGAATCTATTTGAAATAGATGATGCTATAAACCTAAAAATGAAAAAGATAGACTTCTTACAAAATAACTATACTTGGAAGAGTGGTCTTTTTGAATCAGTGAAACTATTCAAATATGAAAAACCATAATTTCAAGATTGAAGTAATAAAAAATTTAGAAAAAGCTCAAGAATTATGGGAACAATTCTCTCCTAAAAACAATGTTTGGCAAACATGGGATTTTAGATATTTTTTCTACAAGTATTTTAACTATGAATTATTTTTTTATCTTGGCTATGAAAATGGAAAACCAATAGGTCTTCTTCCATTGCAATATAATAAAGATAAAAAATATTTAGAATTTTTCGGCGGTTCTTTTATGGAAGAAAATCAACTCTTTATTAATAATGACTACAAAGAACTGTCGCCCTTGTTTTTTGAATCAATAACATTACCTTTGTATTCAGAAGAGATGATTGAGAATCCTTTTTTGAAATTAGAATTTGAAGATTTCAAATACACTTATTCTTTTAATGATTGCATCAATCTTCAAGAATTCCTAAAAAAATATTTCCCTTCAGAAAGAATGAGAAAATTAAGAAATAAAATAAAGAATACAGAAAAAAAATATGATATTGAGGTAAGAGATGAATTAAATTTGGAAACACTATTTTTTTTAATTAAACAAAATAAGAAGAATTTTGGCATAGATTCATCTTTTCTTTTTCCTCATAGAGAAGAAATTATGAAAGACATCTTCTTAAATCTTAAACAAAAAAAATATTTAATATCAATTTTTATCAATGGAAAACCGCAAGCTGCATCTTTTTCTATTGGTCATGATAAAACATTTACCTTTCTTGCTGTTGGAAATAATAATGAAGAATTTGATGGTATTGGGAAATATTCAATTTTAAAAGCCATAGATAAGGCTTTGGCGGAAAAATACGAGATATTTGATTTATGCGCTGGTGATTGTAATTGGAAAGAAAAATGGCACGCTGATAAATGTCCACTTTTTAAAATATCAAAAAATATAATAATATAATTAAAATCAAAAAAATCACCTGATTAGTGGCTTTTTGATTTACGAATAGAAGTTAAGAGGTCAGCAGGCAAATATTTCAATAATTCTTTTGGCAAATATTTAAATTGAGTTTGTTCTGAATTAATTTCTAATTCCATTTTCTTTAAATCTTTTTTTATTTTTGGAAGAATTTCTTTTTTGAAATATTGAATTAATTTTGATTCATTCGCTTTGTTTTGTTCAATAATTTTATAAAGAGCAATCCAACATTCCTTTTTTTCCCCAACACAATCTGTTGGCTTATCGGAATTTATATCTATAAGAGATTTACATAATTTTAAGTTTTTAAGGGGATTTTTAAAGAAATGTTTATCTAAAAAAGATTTTTCCAGAAAAGGAAGAGAGATCATATATATAAAAGCACATTTTGGACATTTGCAACAAAAATTATGTTTAGAGTTAGAGTTATTACAACTTGTCCATATATCTAAATAATCATTATCTAAAAAAAACAGTTCTGCTATCTTGTATTCATATAAACCAAAAAATGGAGAAACATATGTCATGGCTCCATTGAAATAATCTTTCATATATCCATTAATTTTTTTAGCAAAAACAATTGTTTTATCAAATTGATGATTAACTAATCTGCCGTTATATTTTGCATTTCCAAAATTTGAACTATATTCATTTCCGATCAGTAAATAATCTATTTTGTCTGAATAAAGTAGACTATTAAAAATAAGTTGTCCTATTACAAACAGAGAATAATCTTTAACTTTATATTTTTTACATAATTTGCCAGTGTGACTTATATTGGTATTAATTTGATGATAGTTAAATTTTTTCTTCAGATCATCATAAGCCTTTCTCATGTGAAACGAATTTTTATCATTATAATCAAAGAAAAATAATGAAAGATTTGGGTAATTTTTGAAAAGTTTTAGTGCCGTCAAAGATTCTTTGCCACCGCTCATGGATATCGTAAGATTTTTTGCTCCTTTTTCTTTGCAAAACATTTTGAACTTATTAGTCTTATTTTTTATTATCCAGTTTGTATTTAAAAATAACAGTTCTGTTTTTTCATTAAATGCTCTTTCTAATGATGATTCTTCATATATCCATTTCCAAAATTTTATTTGTTTGTTGGAGAGAAAGGCTGGTTTTATGATTATATTTTTAGGACAACAAATAACGGCAATGTCAATTAAAAAAGTAAGTCCAATATGGAATAAAACTAATTTTTTTGATTGATCATCAATTTTTATTTCTGCCTGATTAGTAGAAATCCAAAATGAATATTGTTCCTTATCAATTTTATAATAAAATCTAAATCCCTTCTTTGTAGATTTAAAATTTTCATATATTAGATTGGTGGCTCTTTTCATGATAATTAGAAATTTTATTATAATTTATCATATCAAAAAATCGCTGATTGAGCGATTTTTTAATTTTTTTTGTAAGTTTTGCTAGTTCTGCGCTCTAAAGATAATATTTTAGTAGAATTATCAACTTTATGTATAATGATACGCATATCGCCCTGCCGAACACGAAAAATATCTTTTTTGTCTCTGAGTTTTTTAATATCCAATCCCTCTAACTCTCCCCTATCAATCTTTAATAAAAGATTTTTAAGTTTTGCCTTTTCTTTTTGTTTTAGTTTGTTTAGGGCTTTATCTATCTTGTCCATAGAATTTTATAGTCGTTTCAATAAATCTTTGATGTCCACTCCCCCTTTTTTAATTTTAGTAAAATCTATTACCTCTTCCCAGGGCCCTTCTTCAATGGGAGAAATTTTAAATAATGGTTTTGATTTTCTCAAAACAATAAAAGAATAACCTTTTTGTATTTTTTGAACATATTCTTGCATATTGTTTCTGAGAGCTTTTAAACCGATGATATTTTCCATATTTGAATGTTTATTTTATGTTTAACTTAAGTTTAACTTATTATGTTCTACTGTCAAGCTTTTAAATCAAAAAATCGCTCAATTAGCGATTTTTTTATTTCTTCAAATTAACAAACTAAAGTTATTGACTTGAAGAAAAAAAGGAGAAACGATGATTTAAAAACAGAAATGAGTGCATCTCGTCTCTCCGCATTTGGGACATTTATTATCTTTTCCAGGATACATTGTCCCGCACCTTTTACAGATTTTTGTTTTTTCCACTTTTTCTTTTTTTTCGCACATAATTGATACCTGAAGAGCTACTGCATGTCTTCAATTAAACCCTATCAGAATCACTAATTTTGGTCAATATATTTTAAAGACAGATAAAAAACCACTAATCTTATAGATCGGTGGTTTCATAATCAAATATTTCAATTTTATCTACCTTCTATAAAAGTTAAAGCCATTCCTTTTTTGTCCCCTCTTCCAGTACGGCCAACACGATGAACATAATCAGTATAGGTTGCAGGTAAATCATAATTAATAACATGGCTAATGTTATCAATGTCTAATCCCCTAGCAGCAACATCAGTTGCTACTAAAACTTGAGCATTGTTATTCTTAAACAAATCTAAAGCTCTTTGGCGTTGAGAATTACTTTTATTCCCATGTATGGATTCTGCTCTAAAACCTTTACGAGAAAGAGTTTGAGATAATCCCTCTACTCCATATTTAGTTCTTCCAAAGACAAGTACTTTACTGAATTCTTTTTGATGCAAAAGATTATCAAGAACATCTAGTTTATTCTTACCAGGTTTAATTCTAATAATATCTTGTTCAATATTCTTAGCAGTATCTCTTGTTTTAACAGAAACCTGAATTGGGTTTCTAAGAAATTCTTTAATAAGCTTTTCTATATCAAAAGAAAGAGTGGCTGAGAAGAAAAGAACTTGGCGTTCTTTTGGCATTGCATTCATTATGAAACGAGTAACACCAATAAATCCCATATCAAGCATTCTATCTGCTTCGTCTAATACAATATTATTAAATCTAGACATATTAAGAATCCTTCTATCCATTAAGTCTTTTAGTCTTCCAGGTGTTCCAACAATGAAACTGTATCTATCCTGACGAAGATTAGAAATCTGTCTGCCAATACTAATTCCTCCTACGCAACAAACAGAAGATATTCTCATTCCTCTAGTGAATAGTTTTAATTCATCATTTATTTGTAAAGCTAATTCCCTGGTTGGGGTAACAATCAAAACCTTTTCTTGAGGATGAAGTATGATTTTATTAATTAAAGGTAAGAGAAAGGCAGCTGTTTTTCCTGTTCCTGTATTAGCAACGCCCACAACATCAGAACCTGAAATTACACAAGGAATAAGCCTATCCTGAATAGGAGTGGGGGTTTCATATCCCCTATCCTTAACAATTTGTTTTAATCTTGAGTCAAGCTTAAAATCTTGAAATTCATGTTCAATTTTAACAACATCAAGCCCCTCATCAGTCATAATAGCTTTATTGATGAATCTAGCTGGATCTATTTTTACTCCAAAGAAACCTCTTTTTCTTGTTCCTCTAAAAGAACCAGAAGATCCCTTTCTTTTGAATCTAGAAGGGCCACCAGATGAGTTTCTTGATCTATTGTTTCCAAAACTTTTTTTATACATATTTTTTAAGATAATTCTCTTATTAATGCCTAATTCTTTAAAAAGAAAAAAGGCGACTATTGGGTCTCCTTCTTTTCTAAATAAAACACTAGGCTTTAAGGGTTTTTCAAGAGAACTCTCTTAAAAAACAAAAAATTATGAGATTTAGTATGCTGATAGTATATATTAAAATTAATATATTGTCAACCTTATTCTTTTTGAACACTTAAATTAATCGCTCAGATCAAGAGTTTTATTAATGCGAATTTTTTGAACAAAGTCAGATAGATGGCTTACTAGAATCATGGCTCCTTCATATTTATCTAAAGCTGATGCAATAACTGGCAAATGACGAAAATTAATATGATTAGTAGGCTCGTCCAGTATAAGAAGTCCGGGTTTTTGTATTACTAATCTAGCAAAGGATACTAATCCTTTTTGTCCCTCAGACAAGTCCCCTATTTTGGAATACATTAAGTCTCTGGTTATTAGAAAACCTGAAGCCAAAGAACGAAGTCCTTCTTCAGACAAGCCATTTGTAACAGAGCTAAGAGATTCATGAACAGTATCTTCAAAGTTAAGAGTGGAAAAGTCTTGACGATAATATCCAACTTTAACTCCAGAAGCGATTTTAGCTCCTTCTCCTTTCCCTAGAGCTAGAGATTCAAGCAGAGTGGTTTTACCACTACCATTGCGACCAGTAAGAAGCAAGCGCTCTCCTCTTCTTAGAGAAATATCGGTTTTTCGTTTTATTTGTTTATAGTTCTTTACAGCAGAAAAAGAAGTAATGTTTAAAATTTCTCCAACAACGCCTTCTTGGAAAGGAATAATAAAAGGTCTTATGGTTTTATCTTCTTTTCTTACGTCCACCTTAGCTTCCTCCATTTTTTCAGCCTTGTCTCTCATTTTTCTTGCTACCAATCTCATCTTTCCTCCTTTATTGGCAAAAAAGTTTGATCTTTCTTTATTTTCTTTAATTTGTTTTGCTAATTGAGCATTTTTTCTATTTTCTCTTTCTATTCTGGCAGAGATTTCAATCAATAAATCAAAATAATTACCAACATATTGTTCAACTTTATTAGTAAAGACATCTAGATATAAAACACCCTGCGTGAATGAGTTTAAAAAATTAGCATCATGAGAAATAACAATACATGTTTTCTTATAATCAATAAGAAATTGAGTTAGATGAGCTATTCCATCCTTATCAAGGTTGTTAGTGGGTTCGTCTAAAAGCAATAAATCCGGATTTTGAATAATGGCTGAAGCCAAAAGAAGTCTTGCTTGTTGTCCTCCTGAAAAAGTTTTAATGATTTTTTCTTTATCAGCAATAAGGTTAACCATTTCAAGAACTTCGTCGATCTTTGGATCAATATCATATACTGTTTCTTTGAAACAGCTTTGAAAAAATTCACGCACTGTTAAGTGAAGCAAATCTCTAGAAATAACCTGCTTTGCCGTAGCAACAGTAACTCCGTTATTAATATTGATTCTTCCTGAGTCAGACTTTAAAGCTCCCATAATAAGTTGAAAAATAGTACTTTTGCCAGCACCATTTTGCCCCATTAGGGTTATTTTTGCTCCCTGTCTCACAGAAAAATCAACCTCATTGATTATGGGTTTGTTGTTTCCGTGAGAAAAAGAAACCTTATCAAATTTTAATATTGTTTCTCCCTGGTTCATAATGGTTGCATAATAACATAAATTGTTTAATAAAAAAAGACCTAGTTGTTATGAATTTTAATTAAAAAATCGCCAATTAGGCGGCTTTTTAATTTTTTTAAATCAACAAATTAAATTATTGGTTTGAAAAAACGGGGGGGAATATATTTTTTGTTTTGTTGTTTCCAATATTGGGACAGCTCTTTTCCCCTTGGATGGTAATCGTTTAGTATAGAAACGATAATGGATATTGAGCAATCGCTTAGATATCCAAGCTCGCTCACCACATCCTCTGGTTCTTTGTTTTTTGTCAAACTTTCCATAGCTTTTATAGAAGCCTCTAAAAATTCATCCCAATAAGGACGAATATTCAATGGTGGATTACTCCAAAGACATCTCCATTCCCTTCTTTTTTCTTCTTTTATTAATCCTAGCCCTCTTTCGATACGTGACATTTTATCATTCATATTATAATAAATTAAAATTTATTTGTCAATAATATACACTCAAGATTAAGAAAATCAAAAAATCGCTGAAATAGCGATTTTCAATTTCTAGTGAAAGGGGGGGGATGTGGGTTATGGTGATTTGCCCTGGAAGGGTGTAAAGAACATGTTTCTCTTCCTTGGGGGAGAAAAAGGTTTAACAATTATCTTTACAATGGTATCAAATCACCGATACCCAATTTAAATTATAATACAAGGAGTTTTAAAGTCAAGAGGTTTTAGGAGTTTTTTTGCTAAAAAAGTAAATATATAGAATTTCTAAAATTCCAATTGTGTTGAAAATAAACAAGAAAGAAAACCATTTTTTATCATTATTTTTAGTTGCTTTCCATAAAGCTATTCCTTTCCAAATAGAACTCCAGATAATGATTAATAATAGGATTCCTTTGTTTTGTATTAAGAATTGTTCCATATTCTTTAATTTTCTTTAACCTCGGGTTTTTTTAAATCTTCAAACAAGGCTTTAATTCTTTCCCAAAGAGGTTGAGCTTTAGGTAGCTCTTTTTCAATATCTTTAAAAAGCTCTTCTTTTTCTTCTTCAAAATCTTTTTCAACTTGAGGTATTCTTTTTTCAACTTCT
>JBDRFX010000017.1:0-10276 GCA_043818355.1 Patescibacteria group bacterium | reverse complement strand
TTTGGTCTTTTCTTCTTTATGCTCTAGCTCCATATCAGACAAACTGCTTTGGCATCTAGAACACCAATTTATTACTCTTTCTCCCTTATATATTAATCCAGCTTTTTTATATTTTAAAAAGGCCTCTTTGACAGCCATTTGGTAGTCATCGTCCATTGTAAATCTTGTTCTAGACCAATCGCAAGAACTACCAATTTTTTTAAATTGACTAAGAATTATATTTCCATATTTTTCTTTCCATTCCCAAATTTCTTTGATTAATTCTTTTTTGCCAACATCAAATCTGGTTTTCCCTTCTTTTTTGAGTTTTTTTTCTACTACATTCTGTGTCGCAATTCCCGCATGATCTGTTCCTGGGATCCAAAGAGTTAAATAGCCCTGCATTCTCTTTCTTCTTATAATAATATCTTGCATGGTAGCGTTTAGAGCATGCCCCATATGCAGTTGCCCAGTCACATTGGGTGGTGGCAAAACCATACTATATGGTTTAGTTCTTTTTCCGGGAAGATTGTCGGGATTAAAAAATCCAGATTTCATCCAAAAATCATAAATATTATTCTCAACATTTTTTGGATCGTATTGTTTGTTCATAAATTTTTCTTTCTAAGAAGTATAATTCTATTATATCCTTAAATTAGACTTAGCTTCAATTTTTCTAGAAAATTTTGTTTTTGACTTAAAATATCCCATCAGAGCTACCATTACTGCATTATCTGTAGATAATTTTTTTTTAGGAATTAATAATTTAATTTTGAGTAATTTGGCTTCATATTTAAATCGCTTTCTTAAAGCCTTATTGGCCGTAACTCCTCCTCCTAAAATTATAGACCTTACACTATAATTCTCAGCAGCTTGAATTGTTTTTTTAATTAAAACATCAAGAACAGAGTTCTGAATTTCTTTTGAAATTTCTTGTATATATTTTTCTGATGTTTGTATTTTTTTTGGTTGATTTTTATGAAAATACAATACTGCTGTTTTGAGACCAGAAAAACTAAAATTATAGTTTTTCTTGTATATCATTGGCCTTGGTAATTGAATAGTGCTTTCTTCCTTAAATTTTTCAGCCATTTTTTCAATCGCTGGACCTCCTGGATATTCTAACCCTAAAATTCTAGCCGTTTTATCTAGACATTCTCCGGCGGCGTCGTCTTTAGTTTCTCCAATAATTTTATATTTCCCCAAATCTTTTATTAAAATGAGTTGTGTATGGCCACCAGACACTATGAGGGCAATTGAAGGAAAGAGGTTTTTTATATTTTCTTTATTATCAATTAGGTTTGCAAAAATATGTGCTTCAATGTGATTGATAGGAACGGTTTTTATTTTTAATTCTTTGGATAGTTCTTTGGCGAAATTAATTCCTTGCCATAAGCAGGGCTCTAGGCCCGGACCTTCTGTGACAGCTATTAAATCAACATTTGGATTTTTTGCTTTTTCAAAAGCTTCTTGAAAAACTATGGGTAGGTTTTTTTGATGTTCACGCTTAGCTAGCATAGGATAAACTCCTCCATATTCTTGATGAATCATATTTTGAGAGGAAACAATATTAGATAAAATTTTAAAAACAGGCTTTGTTTTATAGCCAGAAACACTAATAATACTAATAGCAGTATCGTCACAACTTGTTTCAATTCCCAATATTATCATTTTAATAATTGTATCTTGTTTATTGATTTAGCTCAAATTGTGTTAAAATATTACAAGAAGAATTGATTTTTTTAATAGTTTAGATTACAATTACGAAGTAATTGGAACTAATGTTCACAATTGGAAACATTCGGCCCCATCGTCTAGTGGCCTAGGACATTGCCCTTTCACGGCGAAAACACGGGTTCGATTCCCGTTGGGGCCACATATGAATGAATATCCTCTTGAGATAACTAAAATTTCTCATATTGATAATCTTAAAGATAGACTTATTTTTAGGCTATTTCAAATTATTCCTGGACTTTTGTCTTGGACAACATTAATTTTTGCTTTTTTGTTTTCCTCAATAGCTCCAGTAGTGGTAGCTTTTTTTATTATTACTTTTGATGTTTTTTGGTTAATGAGAATTATTTATTTGTCTTTCTATCAAATAATAAGTCTTAGAAAGATGCAGAAAAATCTTGAAATTAATTGGTTAGAAGAATTACAAAAAAAACACAGCAATGTTTGGCAAAAAATATATCATATTATAACTCTACCAACATACAAAGACAGTTTAGAGATTATTACTTCTTCCCTAGAGGCCTTATTGGCTTGTAATTATCCAAAGGAAAAAATGATTATTGTTTTAGCTATAGAAGAAAGAGAAGGAGAGGAAGCTATAAAGAGGGCTGAAAAAATTAAAACAGAATATGGAAGTAAGTTTTTTAAATTTTTTATTACTATTCATCCAAAGTCTATAGAGGGAGAAGTGGCTGGTAAGGGTTCTAATGTTGCTTGGGCATTGAGTATGGCCAAAGAAGAAATCAATAAATTATCTATTGCGACAGACGATATTCTAATTTCTAATTTTGATATTGATACAAAACCATATGTTAATTATTTTGGTATTCTGACAAAGACATTTTTAGAAACGAAAGATCGTTTTTTGGCAAGCTATCAACCCATTCCAGTCTACAACAATAATATTTGGGATGCCTCTGTTTTTTGTAGAATCATTGCCACTTCAGGAACTTTTTGGCAAATGATGCAACAAGAAAGACCAGAACAATTAGTGACTTATTCTTCTCATTCTTTTCCTTTTAAAATATTTGAAAAGGTGGGTTATCCTTCAAGAATAGTTTCTGATGATTCTAATATATTTTGGAAAGCATATCTTTATAATAAAGGAAAATATCGTGCTATTCCTCTTCATTATCCAGTTTCTATGGATGCAGTTATGGCAGATGGTTTAATTCAAACAATGATTAATCAATATAAGCAACAAAGACGTTGGGCTTGGGGATTAGAAAATATTCCTTATTTATTCTTTAATTTTTTAAAAGATAAAGAAATTCCCTTTTTTGATAAATTACGTCATTCCCTTGTTATCCTAGAAGGCTTTTGGGCTTGGGCAACTTCAGCATTATTAATATTCTTCCTAGGTTGGTTACCTCTTTGGCTTGGAGGAGAGAATTTTAATATTACTCTGCTTTCATATAACCTACCTAGGCTTACTTCTTATCTTATGACTGTTTCCATGATAGGAATGGTTGTTGGTGCCTATATCAGTTTGTCTATTCTGCCCGCAAGACCAGAGAGATATAATAAATGGAAAACTCTCTCTATGCTATCTCAGTGGTTGTTTTTACCTATTACATTAATTCTTTTTGGTTCTATTCCTGCACTTGACGCTCAAACGAGGCTAATGTTAAACAAGCCTTTAGGGTTTTGGCCAACAGAGAAAAAACGTAAATCATAAAAACTTTTAATATAATCCAAAATGTTTTAAAATTAATTAACGTAAAATTAGTTTTTTTGATATACAAAATGTTTTTTAAAATGGTATAATGAGAAGAAATGGAAGCAAACAAATTATCTTTCAAAAATATTGCAGATAGAATCTCAACATTTTCGCCCTTTAAAGCAATTTCGAAGAGCTTTTTGGGAATAGATGTTGGAACATCTTCTGTTAAGATAATAGAGATATCAAGTTGGGGTGAAAGGAAAAAGCTTGAAAACTATGGAGAGATTATGGCCACTTCTATTTATGAAGAACCTTTCAGAACTTTTGATAAAAATACATTGCTTTTTTCTAATAAAAATATTGCCAGAGCGATAATGGCTATTTTAGAAGAATCTAAAACCAGTTGCAGAAAAGCTATTTTTTCTATTCCAGATTTTTCTAGTTTTTTTACTAATTTTGAATTGCCAACAATGACCGAAGAAGAATTAGCTCAAGCAGTTGTTTTTGAAGCCAAAAGACATGTCCCCCTTCCTTTAGGAGAGGTTACACTTGATTGGCAGGTTATTAATGAAAACAATGACAAGAAAACAAACCAAAAATCCAAAATTCTTTTAGTGGCTGTTCCTAATGAAATTATTGGTCAATATAAGAATATAGCTGAAATGGCGGGTCTAGAATTGATTGCTTTGGAAGCAGAAGTATTCGGACTCTTAAGATCATTGGCTCAACAAGAAAAAAAACCTGTTGCTTTGATAGACATTGGAGCTCAAACATCTACCTGTAGTATTATTGAAATGGGGACATTGAGAACTTCTCATAGCTTTGATTTATCTGGTAATAAATTAACAGAAATTGTTTCTAAAAGCCTATCTATTGAATATGCAGAGGCGGAAAAACTTAAGAATAAGTATGGGATTTTAAATAATGATGGATTGAAGGAGGCAGAAAGAACTAAGGAAATAATCCTTCCATTGATAGATATTATTTTAAGAGAAATAGAAAAGGTTTGTGATGATTTTAATGATATTGAGGGGAGGCAAGTAGAAAAAATTATTTTAGCTGGAGCGACAGCTTTGCTTCCGGGGCTTAAAGATTACACTCAAGATTATCTCAAAAAGAGAACAGAATTAGCTAATCCTTTTTCTGATATATTTTATCCTCCTATTTTAGAGCAAAAATTAAAAAGAATGGGCCCCTCATTTGCTATTGCTACAGGAATGGCTTTAAGGGGTGTTTCACAATAATTCTATGGAAATAATTCCAAGACAAATAAAAAAATCATCAGCCAATCAAGATATTTTATTTTATGTTTCTATTTCTCTTTTGGTTGTTATTATATTGTCCCAATTAATATTAGGTTTTTTGGTTAATAAATCTGAAAATATTTTAGAAGAATTAGAGATTACTTTAGCAGAGAAGAAAACAGGAGAAGAAAAAGATAAAGAAGATTTGGTTTTTAATACTCAGAAAAAAATTAGAGATTTTCCTATAATTATTAGCCGTCACATTTATCCATCAAAAGTATTTAGATTTTTTGAAGAACTTTGTCATCCAGATGTATGGTTTTCTGGAGTTAAGGCGAGTCTCTCAGATAATTCCATTAATATTTTTGGTAACGCTTCAAATTTTTCCGTTTTAGATCAGCAGTTAATAATTTTTCAAGAAGACCCCCTAATAATAGAAACCCATTTGTCTGATTTAAATATTAATAAAAAAGGTGGAGTTTCGTTTAATTTTAATCTTGCCTTTGATTCTCAAGCCATTAAATAATTTTATTTAAAGCAAATGAACAAGCTTACTACAATAATTATTTGCCTAGGACTATCTTTGATGTTGGGGATTTTCTTTGTTTATCCAAAATGTGGAGATTATGGATTGCTGAAAGAGCAAATAAAACTAAAAAATAATGAGCTTAATTTTAGAAAAGAATACTTGGAGCAGTTGTATCAGACAGCTAAAAATCTTGAAGAGTATCAAGAAAAATTAACAATTATTGATTCTGCTTTGCCAGATAGGGCCTCTTTGCCTAATTTGTTTTATTTTTTACAAATAGCAGCATCTCAGAATGGCTTAATTGTTCGCAGTATTTCTCCTTCGCAAGAGTCATACTTGGAGGATGATAATGATTTGAAATTTACTGACATCTCTATATCTCTATCTGGTCTCTATAATTCTCTTCAAGGATTTATTGAAAAAATAGAAAAATCTTCTAGGTTAATAGAAATACAAAATATTGATTTTAAACAACCAGAAGAGGGTAAAATTTTTGATTTTAATTTAAATATTAAAGTTTTTCATTATTAATGTGGCTATCACCTTTTTAGAACAAAAGAAAAAACAAGAAAAATTACTTCCTATCCTAGTCGGAGTTTTATTGATTACAGCTCTGGTTGTGTGGTGGGGGTATTTTAAAAAATCAACTTCAGAAATCTCAACAGAAATAGAGGGGTTTGAGGTTTTTTTACCAACCTCTAAAGTAGAAATAGATTTTAGTATTTTTGAAAAACCATGGTTTGATAATTTCGAACCTTTTGAAAAATCTCCCATTTTTGAGGGAGAAAAAGGTAAAGAGAATCCATTCATCATAAATGATATAATAGAAGAATAATATTTTTATTACAAAAAAATGTCTTTAATACAAGAATTAGCCGAAAAAGGAATTATTCCAAAAGAGAATGTAGAATCTTTAGAGTTTGAGATGAAAAAATCTGGCAAGAAAGAAGAAGAGTTCATTTTAGAGAATGGTTTAGCAGAAGAATCAGTTCTTTTTGATCTAAAATCTGAAAGCCTCAATATCCCCTTGAGAAAAGTTGTGGTTGAAGGGGTTGTGCTGGAGACTCTAGAACTCATACCAGAAGAGACAGCCAAATATTATCAAATGATTCCTCTTTATAAAAAAGATAATTCTTTAGAGATAGGAATGGTTTATCCTGGAGACTTGAAGGCTCAAGAAGCTTTAAAATTTTTAGCTCGTCAAGGTAAATTTTCCTATAAGGTATTCTTAATAAGCCAAAGTACATTCAATAATCTTTTGAGGCAATATAGAAATTTAAAAAGAGAGATGGGTAGAGCTCTAGAAGAGCTTCAAACAGAGCTAGAGGGAGAAAAGAAAGATGGCCACCTCAAAACAGAAGCCGAATTTGAAAGATTTGCTGAGGATGCGCCAATCACTAAGATAGTAGCCGTTATTCTTCGTCATGCTGTAGAGGGCAATGCCTCAGATATACATATTGAGCCAACAAAAGAAAAATTGAGGATTAGATTTAGATTATTGGGAGAGTTGCATTCTTCTATAATACTTCCTCTTAAAATTCATCCAGCAGTGATTGCTAGGATAAAGATACTTTCTAATCTAAAGATTGATGAGTCTAGGGTTCCACAAGATGGAAGATTTTCTACGGTTGTTGATTCTAAGGAAGTAGATTTTAGGGTTTCTACTTTTCCAACTACTCTGGGAGAAAAAGTAGCTATCAGAGTTTTAAATTTGTCTGAAGCCAGCCAAGAATTTGAAAGCCTCGGAATTAAAGGAAGAAATTTGCAGATTTTAGAGAAAGCTATTGAAAAACCCTATGGATTGGTTTTAGTAACAGGCCCAACTGGTTCTGGTAAAAGTACCACCCTTTATGCACTCTTAAATCTTTTGAATAAAGAGGGGGTAAATATTATTAGTTTGGAAGATCCAGCAGAATATCGTATTGAAGGAGTTAACCAGTCTCAAATGAGACCAGAAATAGGATATAGTTTTGCTCAAGGATTAAGGCACGTTTTAAGACAAGATCCTGATATTATTATGGTTGGTGAGATAAGAGATGCAGAAACAGCTTCCCTAGTGATTCATGCTGCTTTGACAGGACATATTGTTTTATCTACCTTGCATACCAATAGCGCTGCGGGTGTCCTTCCAAGATTAATAGATATGGGGATAGAACCATATTTAATTTCTCCTACACTGAACGCGGTTATTGCTCAAAGATTGGTAAGACAATTATGTTCCGATTGCAAAAAAGAAATAAAGCCAAAGAAGGAAATAAGGGAATTAATTTTAAAAGAAATTGAAAATCTTCCACCAAAAATTAAAGAAAAGATAAAAAAATCATTCAGTATTTTTGAACCCGTTGGATGTAAAAAATGTGGAAAATCTGGTTTTTCTGGAAGAATAGGATTGTTTGAAGTTTTATCTATGACTCCAGAATTAGCAGATATTGTTTTAAAGAAACCATCAGAAGCTTTTATTCTTAAAGAGGCTCATCGTCAAGGAATGATTACTATTAGGCAAGATGGTATTTTAAAGGTTTTGGAGGGAATAACAACCATTGAAGAGGTAATGAGGGTAACTAATAACTAAATTTAACAGTTATGGCAAAAAAAATCTTATTAGTGGAGGATGATCCATTTATTATAGATATATATATAACTAAACTAAAAGAGTCAGGATTTGAGGTAATTTCAGCTACAAATGGGCTAGAAGCTCTAATCAAAGCCAAAAAAGAAAAGCCAAATCTTATTTTGTTAGATATTGTTTTGCCTCAATTGACTGGTTTTGAAGTTCTTCAAGAAATTAGAGGAATTAAAGAGCTAAGTAAAGTTCCTGTCATCATTTTGTCTAATTTGGGTCAAAAGAATGAGATAGAGAGGGGTATGAAGTTAGGAGCTACTCAGTATTTAATTAAAGCCCACTTTAAACCATCTGAGGTGATTGAAGAGATTAAAGAGATTTTAAAAATTAATTAAAAAAATCATATGACAGACCTTAAGAAAAAACTTAATGATTTATTGGAAATAGCTGTTAAAGAAAAAGCTTCGGATCTACATATTTCTGTGACTAGACCTCCTATTTTAAGAATTGATGGTACGCTTATTCCATTAGTAAAAGAAAAAGACCTCACATCTTCTCAAACTATGGAGATAGCAAAAGCCATGATGAGCGAAGAAGAATTCGCATTATTTTTAGATAAAAAAGAAATAGATTTTTCTTATGAGTTTGAGGGAAAAGCCAGATTCAGAGTAAATGTTTTTTTTCAATTGGGCAGTATTTCTTGTGCCCTAAGGCAAATTCCCAATGAAATTCCTAGTTTTGAGAAACTTAATTTACCAAGTGAAATTGCTAATTTTTCTGAAGCTTCTCAGGGCTTAGTTCTAATTACTGGTCCATCTTCTCATGGAAAATCTACTACTTTAGCTGCTTTAATCAACAAGATTAATCATGAAAGAGCAGCTCATATTATTACGATTGAAGATCCAATAGAATATATTTTTAAGGATGATAGATCTGTTATTGAACAAAGAGAGGTTTTAAAAGATACGCATTCTTTTAGTGCCGCTTTAAGGGCCACATTCAGACAAGATCCTGATGTTATTATGGTGGGAGAAATGAGAGATCCAGAAACCATTGCAACTGCTATTACTGCAGCCGAGACTGGACATTTGGTCTTTGCTACTCTTCATACCAATTCTGCATCTCAGACCATTCATCGTATTGTTGATAGTTTTCCTCCAGTGCAACAGCAACAAGTAAGAGCCCAGCTGTCGGGTTCCTTGCTGGGAGTAATTTCTCAAAGATTGTTACCCAGAATTAAGGGAGGAATGATTCCAGCTGCTGAAATTATGGTTTCTAACTCAGCTACAGCAAATTTAATTAGAGAGAATAAAATTCATGAATTACCATTGGTGATAGAAACTTCAGCAGACAAGGGAATGATTTCTTTGAACAGATCATTGGCTGGTTTAGTTAAAAAAAGAGAAGTTTCTTTAGAAAATGCTTTGAATTATTCTTTGAATCCCATGGAACTAGAAGCATTAATTTAAAATGAAATTTAATTATCAGGCTAGAACTCAAGACGGAGAAGTTCAGTCGGGAATAGTTGAAGCCTCTACCGCTGAATCTGCTATTGCATTGTTACAAAGACAAGGCCTTTTTGTTACGATTTTAGAGGGAATAAAAACCTCTCCTACTTACGCCAAAAAAATAGAATTGTTTCCAAGTATTTCTAATAAAGATATTGTTATGTTTTCTAGGCAACTTTCTATTATGTTTAAATCTAATGTATCTTTGGTTGAGGGGCTGAGAGTCTTGTCTGTTCAAACAGAGAATTCTGATTTTCAAGAGAGGATTAGAGATATTTCTGGGGAAATAGAAGCAGGCACTCCCTTTTCTGAAGCTTTGTCTAAACATCCAAAACTTTTTTCCCCTTTTTATATTGCCATGATTAAGTCAGGAGAAGCTTCCGGTAAGCTTTCTGGGTCTTTGAATTATTTAGCAGAACATTTGGAAAGAGAATATCATATGAATGGTAAGGTTAAGGGAGCTATGATCTATCCTGCTTTAATTTTTCTTTTTATGATAATTGTTATTTTTGCTATGGTTTTCTTTGTAATTCCAAATTTAACGCAAGTTCTAAAAGAAACTGGCAAAGAACTACCACTTGTTACGAAAATAGTTTTAGCTTCAACCGATTTTTTAAAACAATGGTTTGGACCTCTCAGTATTTTGACTTTAGTGGGAATTGGTTCTTTTTTAAAGTATTCAAAAACCGATGTGGGTAAAAAAAATATTGACGAGATAATTTTAACCATACCAATGTTTGGAGATTTTTTAAAAAAAGTTTATATTTCTCGTTTTGCCGAAAATCTTTCTACTCTAATTGGCGGTGGTCTTCCCATAGCTCGCGCCTTAGAAATTACGGCAGAGATTGTTGGCAATGAAGCTTACAAGAAAGTTATTTTTGACGCTCAAGATATGGTTAGAAGAGGAGAGACTATTTCGTCGGCTCTGCAAAAAGCTCCTCATATTTTTTCTCCAATGTTTATACAGATGGTTCAGGTTGGAGAAAAAACAGGCACATTAGATAAATCTTTAATGGATGTGGTTACCTTTTATCAAAAGGAAACAGAAAGAGCGAT
>JBDRFX010000016.1:0-35172 GCA_043818355.1 Patescibacteria group bacterium | reverse complement strand
CTAAACTAGAGGGCGCTAGAGGCTGATAGAACGGTCGGTGTAGGGGTGAAATCCGTTGATATCGACCGGAATACCAAAAGCGAAGGCATTCAGCTGGGGCGACCCTGACGCTGAGAGACGAAAGCGTGGGCATAAAAAAGGATTAGATACCCTTGTATTCCACGCCGTAAACAATGGATACTGGCTATTTGAAGTGTCGACCCTTCAAGTGGCGAAGCTAACGCGTTAAGTATCCCGCCTGGGAAGTACGGCCGCAAGGCTAAAACTCAAAGAAATAGACGGGGACTCACACAAGCGGTGGATCATGTGGCTTAATTCGACGATAAGCGAGGAACCTTACCAAGGTTTGACAAGTTAGTGAAATCCCGCCGAAAGGCGGGACCCCCACAAGGCACTAACCCAGGTGCTGCATGGTTGTCGTCAGCAGGTGCTGTGAAGCGCTCCCTTAAATGGGGAAACCTGCGCAACCCCTACTCTATGTTTTATATGTCATAGAGGACTGCCCGAGACAATTGGGAGGAAGGCGGGGATGACGCCAAATCAGCATGGCCCTTTGATACCTTGGGCTGCACACATGATACAATGGGACTGACAATGGGTTGCCAAGCCGCAAGGCGGAGCTAATCCCACCAAACGGTCTCTCAGTTCGGATTGAGGTCTGCAATTCGACCTCATGAAGCTGGAATCGCTAGTAATCGCCAATCAGCCACGTGGCGATGAATACGTTCTTGAGACTTGTACTCACCGCCCGTCAACTCAAGCGAGCTGGGAATACCCGAAGTCCCACGTTAGATGTGGGCCTAAGGTAGATTCAGTGAGAAGGAGTAAGTCGTAACAAGGCACGGGTAGGGGAACCTGTCCGTGGATTAATTCATTTTTTTTGAGTTTCGTCGACTGTAGTTGAGATATCGAATTCGAATTTTAACTACAAAGGTATTGGCCGAACATCTTTAAAGATCGGCTTACGGAACAACTCATAGTAACTGATATTTTTAATTCCCGAGATTTTACTCTCGGGTTTTAGTTTTTTTGTCTTTTTGATACAATGAGGTTATATGAAAAAAGCAAAAAATCCTCCAAAGAAAATTATTAATTTTTTGGAGAAGAATAAAATAGAATATGATTTGCTGGACCATAGAATAGTTTTCACTGCATATGACAAAGCTAATACCTTAAGATTACCAGAAAAGACTATTGCTAAGGTTTTGCTTATGAGTATTGATAGAGAAAAGATATTTGCCTTATTGGCTTCTAATAAAAGACTCTGTAAGGTAAAGTTTAAAGAAGTTATTAATGATAGAAGGAAGAAAAAAGGATTAAAGGTAATTAAAAAGATTGATTTTGTAAAAGAAACTTGGATGAAAAAAAATATGTTAGGAATAGACTTAGGAGCATTGCCTCCACTAGGTTCTTTATGGAAAATGGAGACTATTGCTGATAAAAGTTTAATGAGACAAAAAGAGATTGTTGTTTCTCTAGGTAAATATAATTTTTCTGTTAAGGTAAAAACATTTGATTTAAAAGAAAAAGTTCCTAATCTTTTTATTGGGGATTTTTCTAAGGTTAAAAAATAATTCATTTAGAAAATAAGAAATTCAATGAAATTCCACAAGTTTTTTGCTAAGCTTTATCAAAAAGCCTCACTAAAAATGTGCGAAGATTGTTCTGACTTTATTAAGAAAGGGGATAGTATATTAGACCTGGGATGTGGATCTGGTATTGTGATTAAAACATTCGGAGAGTTTTTTAATTCTTTTGTAACGGGGATAGACATTCAAGACAGTAGGCTTGTTTCTGTTCCTTTTAAATTAATTAAAGAAGCTAATTTCCCTTTTCAGGACTTGAGTTTTGACGTAATTCTGATAAGCTATGTTTTACATCATGCAAAAAATCAAGAAGATCTATTAAAAGAAGCTAAAAGGGTTGCTAAGAGAATTATCGTTTTTGAAGATTTGCCTGAAAAAGGTTTTTTTTCAAGAATAAGATGTTTTTTTCACGGAATAAGTTATAATAATTTATTCCAGAAAAAAGATCAGAAGTTTCACTTTAGAACAAAAAAAGAATGGGAGGAATTATTTTCCGAAATTGGTTTTAAGGTTATAGCTACGAAAAAGGTTGGCATTCCGATAGAAATGATAGACCCTACAAAAAAGATTTTATTTATTTTAGAGTCCAAATAATTTATGGGCGCGTGGCTCAACGGTAGAGCACGTCTCTGATAAAGACGAGGTTGAAGGTTCAATTCCTTCCGCGCCCACATTGATTAATTGTTAATCAACAAAGCCAATGGGCCCTTAGCTCAACTGGCTAGAGCACCGGTTTTGCATACCGGAGGTTAGGAGTTCGACTCTCCTAGGGTCCACATTTTCAAAAAAAGAGTTTTCCACACAGGAAGACTCTCTTTTTATTTTAAAAATGATATAATAATCTAATTGATTTAAATTAAAGGTCGGTTCTTCGACAAATAAATTAATTTAAAAAATATGATTCAAACTTGGGCAGAAACAACAATGGTTGCCTTACAAAGTCTCTGGCAAGGATTTTTAGCATACACACCACAGCTTGTAGGATCTTTTCTAGTCTTTATGATTGGATGGATCGTTGCAGTAGCTGTTGGTAAGCTTGTAGCTGAAATTCTTAACAGATTTAAGTTCGATAGATTATTTGAGAAAGCAGGATGGAAAGGAGCTCTAGAGAAAGCTGACTTAAAGGTTGACGCATCAGCCTTTATAGGAGGAATTATAAAATGGATTCTTGTAATAGTCTTTTTATTGGCTTCAGTAGAAATTCTTGGTCTTTTGCAATTTGCCGCCTTTGTAAATAAAATATTGGCTTATTTGCCAAACGTTATTATCGCGTCTTTAATCTTTGCAGTAACTGTTATTTTGACAGATATTGTTGAGAAAGTTGTTAGGGCTGCAGTTGAAGGAATAAAAATTGGTTATGGAAAAGCAGTAAGCATGATGATAAAGTGGGCTCTTTGGGCATTCGCAATTTTAGCTATACTATATCAACTTGGTATTGCTCGTCCATTTATGGAAATTTTATTCCAAGGATTGGTTTATACGATGGTAATTTCTCTTGGTCTCTCATTTGGTTTGGGAGGCAAGGAAGTTGCTGGAGAAATCCTTAGAGACGTTAAGGATAAGTTAGAAAAGTAAAGCTAAATTTAAGCAAAAAATAGAATTTTGGTGTCTTTAATTTTGGAATCTTGACAATAGATTCAGATCTGATAAAATACTCTTACATGATAAGCAAAAATCAGATTTTACAAAAAGAAGGCGGCCAATAATTTTCAGATTTTTTGATTTTGAACCAAAAGCCGCTTCTTTAATAAGCGGCTTTTCAGTTGGATTGGAATGGATAGAATTTTGTAAACTTAATATGGAATTTTAGGTAACCGTTTTTTAAAAGTTAAAGTAATGGTTATTGATTGCTAACTAAAAAGTGCTAATTTTAAGGGCAGATGGTGGATGCCTTGGGAGATTAAGGCGATGAAGGACGTGGCGTGACTGCGAAAAGCTTCGGGGAGGTGTCTAGCAACCTTTGATCCGGAGATGTCCCAATGGGGAAACCCAATAGACCTTTGAAGTCTATTACTCTGTATTTATATAGAGAGCGTACCCGCTGAAGTAAAACATTTCAGTAAGCGGAGGAAAAGAGAACGTAAGTTTATTCCCTTAGTAGCGGCGAGCGAAGAGGGAAGAGCCCAAACCAATTTTTATAATTGGGGTTGTAAGGAAATATTGTCGGGGGCATTTGTTCTTAAGACAAATGTACCTGAGGGAGAGAATAAAGGTAATATATTAGAAGAAGTACCCTGGAAAGGGACACCATAGAGGGTAATAGTCCCGTATTCGAAAATATTTTTACGCTCCTTGATATTTTTCTTGAGTACCGTCGGGGAAGATAACCTGGCGGGAAGCAGGCCGGACTACCGGCCAAGGCTAAATACTTAATCTCACCGATAGTGCACCAGTACCGTGAGGGAAAGGTGAAAAGTAGGGAGGTGATCCCGGTGAAATAGAACCTGAAACCATGTTGCCCACAAGGAGTCAGAGCTGTATTTATACAGTGATGGCGTGCCTATTGAAGAATGAGCCAACGAGTTTAGGTTTATCTCAAGTCTAAGTTCTTATAGAACGAAGGCGTAGCGAAAGCGAGTGTTAAAAGCGCGTCTAGAGGTGAGTCTAAGACCCGAAGCCAAGCGAGCTTACCATGGCCAGGGTGAAGTTTGTCGAAAGACAAATGGAGGCCCGAACTAATGAGTTGTGCAATGCTCTTGGATGAGCTGTGGTAAGTAGTGAAAAGCTAAACGAGCTTGGGAATAGCTGGTTCTCCCCGAAACATTTTTAGGAATGGCGTCGATTTAAAATAATTGGAGGTAGAGCACTGAATGGGACTACTTGGGCGCAAGCTCGGTCTTCCTAATCAAACTCCGAATGCCAATTATCTCTTTGTCGGCAGTTAGGCTATGGGGGCTAAGCTCCATGGCCGAGAGGGAAACAGCCCAGATCTTAATCTAAGGTCCCTAAATTAAACTAAGTGTTTTAAAGGAAGTGAGACGCCACTGATAGCTAGGAGGTTAGCTTAGGAGCAGCTATCCTTTAAAAAGTGCGTAACAGCTTACTAGCTAAGGAGTCTCGCGCCGAAAATTGCCGGGACTAAGTTTAATACCGAAGATAAGACTTTATGAATTTATTCATAAGGGGTAGGGGAGCGTTTCTATTGCTGTGAAGTTAGGTGGTGACGCCTGATGGAGCGATAGGAAGTGAAAATGTTGGCATGAGTAACCACAATGCAGGTTAAATCCCTGCACACCTAAAGCCCGAGGTTTCCTTGGCAATGACAATCAGCCAAGGGTTAGGCGGTCCTTAGGAAAAGCCGAAAGGCGTATCTGATGGACAGCTGGTTAATATTCCAGCTCATCTGTTAAATAAACCCAGGGGGACGAAGAGTAGTACTCTGATCGGATTATTGGATTTCCGTTGATTGCGTAAGGAATTTATTCCAAGCGTCGTCAAAATTTTTCTCTTTGAGAAAAAAATTCAGGAGAGCACTTTTCCCAGAAAAGCCCTGTCTATACTATTTAATAGATACCGTACCGCAAACCGACACAGGTGGGCGAGTGTGAAAGCACTAAGGTGAACGAGTGAAATATCCTGAAGGAACTAGGCAAATCAGCAGGCGTAAGTTCGCAATATGCCTTACCACCTTTTTGGTGGTCGCAGCGAAAGTACCCCTAGCGACTGTTTATCAAAAACACAAGTCCATGCTTAACTCGTAAGAGGATGTATATGGACTGAGACCTGACCAGTGCTGGAACGTTAATCTTGCCGGTCTTATCCAATTTATTGGGTGAGGCTGAGTGGGTGAAGCGCCAGTAAACGTCCGCGATAACTATAATCGTGTTAAAGTAGCGTAATCCCTTGCCGTGTAAGTTACGGCCCGAATGAAAGGTTTAACGACTGGGGGACTGTCTCCAGGATTTGCTCGGTGAAAATGCAACACCGGTAAAGATGCCGGTTACCTGCAGCTAGACGGAAAGACCCCGGGAGCTTTACTGTATCCAGATATTGAATCTTGGTTTTAGATGCGTAGTGTAGAGGGTAGACTTTGAAATCTCGTTTTCGGATGAGGTGGAGTCGCCAATGAAACACCCTTCTTCTATTGCCTTTGTTCTAACCATATTTTATATATGAAACAGTTTCTGGTGGTCAGTTTAAGTGGGGCACTTGCCTCCTAAAGAGTAGTGGAGGCGTCTAAAGGTCAGCTAGGCACGGATGGAAATCGTGCTTATAGGGCAAAGCTAAATGCTGGCTTTACTGCAAGACGGATATGTCGCGCAGTTACGAAAGTAGAGCTTAGTGAACCGACTGTGGTTAGTAGAACCGCAGAAGATTATCAACTAAAAGTTACCCCGGGGATAACAGGCTAGTCGGGCCCGCGAGTTCACATCAACGGCTCGGTTCGGCACCTCGATGTCGGCTCATCACATCCTGGAGGTGGAGAAGCTTCCAAGGGTTTGGCTGTTCGCCAATTAAAGTGATACGTGAGCTGGGTTCAGACCGTCGTGAGACAGGTTGGTCCCTATCTACTGCAGGCGTTTAGAATCTTGAGGAGGGTTCTCATTAGTACGAGAGGACCATGAGGAACTGACCTCTGGTGTACCAGCTGTTCTGCCAAGAGCATCGCTGGGTAGCTATGTCGGGAACTGATAAGTGCTGAAAGCATCTAAGCACGAAGCAGGCTCCAAGATTAGGATTCTTTTGAGGCTGGTCGCAGAATACGACCTTGATAGGACGTAGGTGTAAGCTCAGTAATGAGTTTAGCCAAGCGTTACTAATAGCCGAAAGCGTTTTTTAGTTAGCATTCAATGATACATTATTTAACTTTTTGAAAAAGGCGTTTCGGTGGCGGTTATACTGGAGTTGTCCCACCTCTTCCCATCTCGAACAGAGAAGTGAAATGCTCCAAGGCCAATGATAGTGGTTTACCGCGAAAGTAGGTAGCCGCCACCCAAGCGCCTTTTTAATTTGGCTTAATTAAGATAGAATATATTAATGAAAACTTCTAAAAGAGTTAATAAAATATTGTTTGTTTTAGTTGTTTTTATATTTTTTATTCTCTTAAACAAATCTTCTCTTGATTTAAAAATCAAAAATTCTTTTTATTCATTTTCTGAATCAATTCAGAAAAGTTTTTGGGGTTTTGGAAACAAAATGTCAGATTTAATTATTGCCTTTTCAAGTATTCAAAATCTTCAGGAAGAGAATGAAGAGCTAAAAATAAAAATTTTTAATTCTTTGTCTGATAAGGCAGAACTAGAAAGACTAAGGGTTGAGAATGTCGCCCTTAGAGAGTTAACAGGAATAAAATTAGAAAAAGAATTTTCTTTAAAATTAGTTGAGGTTATAGGAAAAGATATTTTGGAAGATTATATTGTTATAGATCAAGGAGAAAGTGATGGGGTTAGGGAGGGGCAAATTGTTATTACTTCTCAAAAAGTCTTAGTTGGTAAAGTAGTTGATGTTTATAAAAAACACTCAAGAGTTCAGTTGCTTTCTCATCGCGAAAATTCTCTTGACGCTAAAATTATTGAAAGAAATATTAGCGGTATCTTAAGAGGAAAAGGAGGATTTAATTTGACCCTAGAGCTTTTACCCAAAGATAAAGATATCTTTGTTGATGACGTTGTTGTTACCACGGCCTTGGAGGGAGTTTATCCTAAAGATCTTTTAATCGGCACCATTAAGAGCATAGAAACTTTAGATGTTGAATTTTTCCAAAAAGCTGAAATAGAATCAGCTTATCAAATAGGCTTAAGTAATAATGTGTTTTTAATAGAGGATTTTTAAAATTATTATGAAAAAGTTTTTAATTTTTTCTCTATTTTCCCTTTTTTTAACCTTGCTTCAAACGAGTTTTTTTATTCATTTTTCGTTTTTAAATTTTATATTAATATTTCAAATCATTATTGTTCTTTTTGAAAACCCAAAAGAAAATAGAGCTATATATCTATCTTTAATATCGGGATTTTTTTGGGATGTTTTTTCCGCTAAACCAATAGGATCAGGAATTTTAATTCTTTTCTCAATAACTTTCATTTTAAAAATATTTTTAAAAAGATATGTTCGAATCGAAGGATTCTCTAAATTTTAAAAAAAGGAAAATCAAACGAAGCTTTGATCTAGAACCTCAAGAAATTCTTTTAGATAGATTGGCTCAAAAAAAAGCACTTGATTTAGGGATTTCAGAAGGTAGATTTGAGGTTCCTCTTTCTGGAGAAATAATTCAATTAACTTATATTTTATTTGTATTTATTGTTCTATTGCTTTTTAATAGAGTTTTTCAGCTCCAAGTTGTTCAAGGAAAGGATTATTCGGCTAGAGCTGAAAATAATAAATTTATTGTTTATCAGATTAAAGCTACCAGGGGAGTTATTTATGATAAAAATATGAAACAACTCGTTTTTAATCAACCAAGTTTTGATTTGGTTTGTTTTGATGATAATTTGCCAAAAGACGATGTCGAGAAAAAAGATATTATTATTGAGGTTGCTAATGTTTTAGAGCAAGATTATGAGGAGATTAAGAAAAATATTGAAGATGGGGATTATCAAATAACCATTAAGAAAAATCTTTCGCACCAAGAATTAATAATTTTAGAAACTAAAATTAAAGACCTTTATGGTTTTTCAATTAACCATACGTCCGTCAGAAATTACGAAGATAGTAATAGTTTTTCTCATTTAATGGGATATATGGGTAAGATTAAAAGTGGCGAATTACAAGAGTTATCTAAAGAATATTCTTTTGCTGATTGGATCGGTAGAGAGGGAATGGAGAAGTTTTATGAGAATTATCTCCACGAAGATAGAGGTCAATTGCAAATAGAAAGAAACGCTTTGGGAGATATTATTTCTAGAGAAATAATAGACCTGCCCTCGCCAGGTAATAATTTAGTTTTATGGATCAATTCTGATTTACAGAAAAAAATAAGAGAAGAATTATTGATTGTAAAATCCAAAAGAGGATTTGAAAAAGCAGCAGCTGTTGTAATAAATCCAAATTCTGGCGGTGTGTTAGCTTTAGTATCTTTTCCTGATTTTGATAACAATCTTTTTCAAAAAAATTCTGAAACAGAAAAATTAGAAGATCTTTTGTCTGGGAAAGAAGGATCTTTATTTAATAGAGCAATAGGAGGAAGTTATCCTCCAGGATCTATTATCAAGCCTTTATTGGCAACAGCTATTCTAGAAGAAGAATTGATTTCTCCTGAACAGAATATTTACGATGGAGGAATTTTAGAAATTCCTCACCAATATGATTCTGAAATTACTTACAATTTTACAGGAACTCCTCATGGATATGTTGATTTAAGAAAAGCCCTCGCTGTTTCTAGTAATGTTTATTTTTATATATTAGGAGGAGGCTATAAAAATCAAGAAGGATTGGGTCCAACAAGAATTAAACAATACTTAGAATTATTTGGTTGGGGAGCTCCGACTAACATAGATTTATTTGGTGAGGTTTCTGGTTTAGTGCCTGACCCAGAATGGAAAGAGAGAGTAAAAAATGAAAAATGGTGGGATGGAGATACGTATAATTCATCTATTGGTCAGGGAAATATTTTAGTTACTCCATTACAAGTAGCGAATGCTTTTGTTGCTATAGCTAATGACGGTACATTATTTGAACCTAGAATAGTTCAAAAAATTATTAATGAAAAAGGAGAGCTGGTTAAAGAAATCGAAAGTAAAGTTATTAGAAAAGATTTTGTTGATAAAGAAAATTTGAAAATTGTGAAAGAGGGAATGAGACAAGGCGTTGTTTTACCTGAAGGAACTGGGCATTTGTTGAATACCTTGCCAGTAGAAGTTGCTTCAAAAACTGGTACTGCTGAAACTTCAAAGAACGATTATTATCATAAATGGGTTGTTGTAATGGCTCCATATGAAAACCCTGAAATTGTTTTACTTATTATGATGGAGAATGTTAAGGGAACAGAAACTGCAGTTGTTCCTGTTGCTAATAATGTTTTAGAATGGTATTTTGGAAATCATGAATAAAGAAAATTACTTAACCCCAGGGGGGTTAGAAAAATTGAAAAAGGAATTGAAACGGCTTGAAGTTGAAGAGAGAGGAAAGCTTGCTGTTAAATTAAAGAAAGCAATTTCTTACGGCGATTTATCAGAGAATGCTGCTTATTCTGAAGCAAAAGATGAGCAAGGGTTTTTGGAAGGTAAGATTTTAGAATTGAAGGGAATTATTAATACAGCTCGAATTGTTGTGAAAAGAACGTCAAGCATTGTTAGACTTGGTTCTAATGTTGTTGTTAGTATTGGTGACGCAAAATTTGATTTTGAAATTGTCGGTGAGTCTGAAGCTGATATAATGAAGAATAAAATTTCTCATAGATCTCCATTGGGAGAAGCCCTAATGGGTAAAAAAGTAGGGGATAAAGTTAGAATTAATGTTGGTGAAAGAATAATAGTATATACTATATTAGAAGTTAAGTAATTTTTTTAATTTTAACATTCAATTAGACAACCATATGGCTTCTTTTTGTGTTTTTTGCGATAAGCTTAGCTTATCGTAATTAGCTTATGGTAATTTATGTTGATAAAGAGCTCATTTGAAGTTAGAATGTATTTATATAATAAAAATATATGGCTCAAATAGATAACATTAGAAAAATTAGAATAGCTAAATTAAAAGCTATACAAGAAGCAGGACATAATCCATATCCTGCCAAGTCTAAAAGAACTCATGCGATTGAAGAGGTTTTAAAAGATTTTTCTAATTTAAAAAGAAGTAAAAAAGTTATAACTCTGGCTGGAAGAATGATGGCTCAAAGAGGTCATGGCGGTTCTAGTTTTTTTGATATACAAGATGGCTCAGGAAAAATTCAAGCTTTTGCTAAAAAAGATGAGATTGGAAAGAAGAAGTATGAGTTTTTTATGAACAATGTAGATGTAGGAGATATTGTTGAGCTAAGAGGAGTCTTATTCCAGACAAAACAAGGAGAAAAAACCATTCAAGTAAAAACCGCAGAAATTTTAACCAAAAGCTTGTTGCCTTTACCAGAAAAATGGCATGGTCTTCAAGATTCAGAAGAAAAATACAGAAAAAGATATCTTGATTTGTTATTGAATCCAGAATTGAGAGATATTTTTGTTAAAAAAGCTAAATTTTGGGATGTAACTAGAGAATTTATGAAGAAGAATGGTTTTTTTGAAGTAGAGACTCCTACCCTAGAAATTACTACAGGAGGAGCTGATGCTAATCCATTTGTAACACATCATGATGACTTTGACATTGACGTGTATATGAGAATTTCTGTGGGAGAGCTATGGCAGAAAAGATTGATGGCTGCCGGTTTTGAAAAAACTTTTGAAATAGGAAGAGTATATAGGAATGAAGGATCTAGTCCCGATCATTTGCAAGAATTTACTAATATGGAATTTTACTGGGCTTATGCTAATTATGAAGATGGCATGAAATTAACACAAAAGCTTTATAGAGAAATAGCTAAAAAAGTTTTTGGTAAAACTAAATTTGAAACTAGGGGACATAAATATGATTTAGCCAAAGAATGGAAGAGGATTGATTATAGAAAAGAAATTTCAAAAACAACAGGAATAGACATTTTAGAGTCCTCAGAAAAAGAAATGAAGAAAAAGCTAAAATTTTTAAAAGTAAAATATGAAGGGGGAAATAGAGCAAGATTAGTTGATAGTCTTTGGAAATATTGCAGAAAGAAAATTGTAGGTCCTGCTTTTCTTATCAATCATCCCAAATTTGTTTCTCCTTTAGCTAAAGGAAAAGAAAGGGATCCTGGCCTAACAGAGAGATTTCAAATTATTATTGCAGGATCTGAAATTGGAAACGGTTATTCAGAATTAAATGATCCCATTGACCAAAGAGAAAGGTTCAAAGAGCAACAAAAGCTTTTGGATTCAGGAGACAAAGAGGCCATGATGGCAGACTGGGACTTTGTTGAAATGTTAGAACATGGAATGCCACCAACTTGCGGATTTGGATTTGGAGAAAGGTTGTTCGCAGTTTTAATGGATAAGCCTGTCAGAGAAACTACATTATTCCCATTAATGAAACCAAAAAAATGAATAGAGAAGAAGCATTAAAATTAGTTAAAGAAAATATTAAGAATAAGAATTTAGTTAAACATTGTTTAGCTGTTGAGGCCTGCATGAGGGGTTTAGCTTCTCATTTTAAAGAAGATGAAGAAATTTGGGGTTTGTCTGGTCTGTTGCATGATATTGATTATGAAGAAACCAAAGAGGATGCTCATCAGCATTCTGTTGTAGGTGCTCAAATGTTAAAAGACTTGGGTTTACCTCAAAACATTGTTGACGCTGTTAGAACGCATAATGAAATGCATGGGGAAGCTCCTGAAACCAAAATGGCAAAATCTTTATTCTGTGTTGATCCGCTCACAGGTTTAATGGTTGCTTCAACTCTCGTTCTACCTTCTAAAAAAATTTCTGAAGTTACTGTAGAAAATGTTTTAAATAGATTTAAAGAAAGAGCTTTTGCCAGAGGGGCAACCAGAGAAGTAATTGCTAAATGTTCCGATATTAATTTAAATCTGGAAGAATTCGTTAAGATTTCTTTAAAAGCCATGCAGGAAATATCAGGTGATATTGGACTGTAATATTGACAAACCACTTAGTGGAGATTAAAATGATGATATTCAGATTTTTTTAATTTGGATTTATAGTTCTTTAATAATATTTTTTTATACAATAGCAATGATGGGGGAATTTTCCACCCCTTGAGCTGACGGGGAAAACGTGCCAGGACAACAGTTCTAGGACCATTAGTATTACTAATGAGAACTGAGCACGCGTAACTTGGTCCGGGATGTGCCCGTTATAGCGCAGGCAGAGTTATGTAATCATGGCTCTAGAGGCAGTTATTTATATAACTGTGAAGCAAGGTGGCACCGCGAAGGAACCACAAGAAACCTCGCCCTTGCAAATTATTAATTTAATAGTTTGTTAGGGTGAGGTTTTTTTTGTACAATATACTAATATTCACCTTCACAAAACAAAAAATATGTTAGACATTAAATTTATTCGTGAAAATCCTCAAAAAGTTAAAGTGGGAGCAGAAAAAAAGGGAATCAAAATAGATATTGATGAGCTTTTGAAAGTAGATCAAAAAAGACTAGATGTTTTGCAAAAGTTAGAGATTCAAAGATCAGAACAAAACAAGATTACAGATCAAGTTGCTGAAAGCAAAGACAAGACGAAGAAAGAGGAGCTTATTAATAAAGCTCAAAAGATGAGAGAGGATGGCAAAGACCTAGAAAGTGAATTGAAAGAAGTTTCAAACGAATTTGACATCTTGATGCGCAAAATACCGAATCCTCCATTTGAGGAAGTTCCAGTTGGAAAGGATGATTCTGATAACAGGGTTTTAAAGAAAGTTGGAGAGCCCACTAAATTTGATTTTGAACCAAAAGATCATTTAGCTTTAGGAGAAGCGCTAGATATTATTGATACCAAAAGAGCAGCTAAAATTTCTGGTAGCAGATTTGGTATTCTCAAAAATGAAGCAGCCTTGATGGAATTTGCTTTAGTTCAATATGGATTAGAGACATTAAAGAAAGAAGGATTTGTTTTAGTAATTCCTCCGGTAATGCTCAAAACCGAGATGATGGACGGCATGGGTTATGTTGAGAGAGGGAAAGATGAGATATATTATTTAGAGAAAGACGACTTGTTTTTAGTTGGAACTTCAGAACAAATGATTGGACCAATGCATTCTGGTGAAGTTTTTGAAAGAAAAGACTTATCTAAAAGATATGTTGGTTTTTCTTCTTGTTTTAGAAGGGAAGCAGGTTCTTACGGAAAAGATACTAAAGGAATTTTAAGAGTTCATCAGTTTGATAAGCTAGAAATGTTTAGCTTCTGTGAACCAGAAAATTCTTCCGCAGAGCACGAATTAATGCTTTCTGTTGAAGAGAAATTAATGCAAGGATTAAAACTTCCTTATCAAGTTATTGATATTTGTACGGGCGACTTGGGGGATCCTGCTGCTAAGAAGTATGATATTGAAGCTTGGCTTCCTGGACAGAATAATTATAGGGAAACACACTCTACCTCAAACTGTACTGATTTTCAGGCCAGAAGACTAGATATTAAATTCAAGAATAAAGAAGGAAAATTAGAATACGTCCATATGTTAAATGGAACAGCTCTAGCCATTGGTAGAATAATTATTGCAATTTTGGAGAATTATCAGCAAAAAGATGGATCTATTGTTATTCCTGATGTTTTGCAGAAATATATGGGAATGAAGAAGATTAGTAGATAGATTGAATGATTTTACAAAAAAAGGGACAATACGATGTCTCTTTTTTAATTAATTTTTTCGTTTAATTGTGTTAAAATTAGTTCAAAATGGAAGAGAAAACAATTTTTGTTAATAATCTCAAAGTGCATGTTAAAGTCTCAGGTCAAGGAGATCCGATTTTAATTTTACATGGATGGGGAAGTTATTCTTGGTCTTGGGTAAAAATCCAAAACATTCTAGCAGAAAATGGCTTTAAAGTTTTTGTTCCAGACCTTCCTGGCTTTGGAGAAAGTGATGCTCCTACTAGTGTTTGGGGAGTTGATGATTATTCTGAGTTTATATCAGCCCTAGTCAAAGAATTGAATATTTCTCAATTTTTCCTTTTAGGACATTCTTTTGGAGGAAGAATTTCTATTAAATTCGTTAATAAGTATACAGAAAAAGTTAAATCTTTAATTTTAGTTGGTTCAGCTGGACTTAAAAGTAAAATTGATCCCAAAACAAGGATAATTTACAAAATTTCTAGTTTTGGGAAAAAGGTTTTTTCCAAAAAAGTATTTAGATCATTGAAAAAATTTGCTCAAAATATATTCCATTTTGTTCTAAGACATAGAGACTATGTGAAGGCAAGTGGAATTATGAGAGAGATTATTAAAAAAGTGCTTGATGAAGACTTATTATCAGAACTTTCTAAAATTAAAATTAAAACACTATTGGTTTGGGGGGTGAAAGATAAATTAGTACCCATAGAAGATGCCTATATTTTTCATAAAGAGATTTCAAATTCCGAGTTAAAGATTTTTCCAAATGTTGGACATAGTCCGCATAAAGAGATTCAAGAAGAATTTAGTCAAACAATTATTGATTTTTTAAAGAGGTGAAAATATCTTTTTTAAAAGAAAACAGCAGTAAGGATTGGAATCGTTTCATTATTGAAAATGAAGGGAGTTTTTTGCAGTCTTTTGAGTGGGGAGAATTTCAGAAAAAACTTGGCAAACAAGTTTATAGGATTATAGTAGAAGAGAACGATCAATTGTTACGGGCTCAGATTATCAAGGAGAGAATTTTTTTAAAAGATTTTTTATATGTTCCTTACGGCCCAGTTTTCAAAAAAAACATTAGCGAAGAAGAAAAAAAAGAAAGCTTAAATGTTTTTTTTAAAGAATTGCAAAAACAAGCCTCTGTTTTTATGAGAATAGAGCCAAACGACCATTTATCCGATATCTCTAATTTTAAATCTGAAGATTCTCCGAAAAGAATTCAACCTGAAAAAACCCTATTATTAGATCTAACAAGGTCAGAATCTGAAATTTTTAATAATTTTCAGTCAAAAACAAGATACAATATTAGATTGGCAGAAAAAAAAGAAATCAAGATAGGGTTTTTAAATGAATATGATCCAATTTTCTTTGATTTGATTAAAAAGACCAGAGAAAGGCAAGAAATTAGTTTCTATGAAGAACAATACTATAAAAATATTTTTGATTTTCAAAGTGATGATTTTAAAGTCAATTTGGTTTTAGCTGAGCTGAACAATAAAGTAATTGTAGCTAGTCTGGTTGTGTTTTTTGGCAATACGGTTACCTCTTTGCACACAGGGTCAGATTATAAATATAGACAATTTAAGGCTCCACATTTATTACGTTGGAGGATTATTCAAGAGGCTAAGAGTAGGGGATATGAACTTTATGATTTTTGGGGAATTAATGAAGAAAAATATCCGGGAATAACTTATTTCAAAAAAGGATTTTCTGATTATGAATTTTCTTATGGTCAAAGCAAAGACATTGTCTTTTCTAATAATTGGTATAAAGCGTATAAATTTTTAAGAAAAATATTGCGATGAAAGAAGAAATTTTATTGTTATTAACTTTTTTATTTTGGTTTTTGCATATTGCCAAAAGACTACTATCCTCATTGTATTTCTGGCAATTAAAAGAATATAGAATAGGAAGAGTTTCGCAAGATATAAATAAAAAAAGAATCATATTTCCCAAAAGCGCTTTTTTAGCTTTGATTTTTATTTTTTTAAGTTTTATTTTTGACGGAATTATTCCTATTATATATTTTGTTTTTATTTTATATTTTGTTTTGGGAATTTTGGCAGGATATCAAGCAATAAAAAATAATTGGCATTTTCCGCTTTTTACTGTAAAGATGCTGCTTCTTTTTGGAATTAATTTATTTTTACTTTTAGGGTTTATTATGTATTTTTATAAATATGTATTTTTTCTTTTAATTTTCGAAATAATATTTTTTGTTTTTGTTTCTATCAGTATTATATTGATACAATTTCCAACTTTTTTTATCAAAAAATTGATTCAATATAAAGCTAAGAAAAAAATAGAAAAATTTAAAGACTTGACGGTAATTGGTATTACAGGATCATTTGGTAAAAGCTCAACTAAAGAATTTTTATATTCTATTTTGTCCACAGAATATAATGTCTTGAAAACAGAAGGAAACGTTAACACAGAAATCGGAATAGCAAATACTGTATTAAAAAAATTAAAGCCAAGTCATGAAATTTTCATTTGTGAAATGGGGGCTTACAAGAGAGGAGAAATAAGAGAAATATGCAATATTGTAAAGCCAAAAATAGGAATTTTAACGGAAATTGGACAGCAACATATTGGACTATTTGGATCCATGGACAATATTGTTAAGGCTAAGTTTGAATTAATTGATTCTTTGCCAGAAGATGGAGTGGCCATATTGAATTGGGATAATTCCTTCATAAAGAAGAATTATGTTTTTAAAGAAAATACCATTAAGTATTCTGTTAACAGAAAGGCCAATATCTTTAGCAAAAACGTTAAAGTTGAAAAAGACAAACTTTCCTTCGAAGTATTTTCATCCGACAAAAATTCAGCTAAATTTGAATTGAATGTTTTGGGAAAGCACAATATTCCTAATATTTTAGCCGCCTTAAGTTGTGTTAAGCTTTTTGGTATTAATTTGAAAAAAGCTTCAAGTATTTTAAAAAAAGGGAAAATTAAAAATCCCATGGAGCTTAAAAGGGGATTAAACAAAACCAATATTATTGACGCTAGTTATTCTGCCAACCCAAAAGGAGTTATTGCTCACTTAGAATATTTAAAATCTTGGAAAAAGAAAAGAATTATTGTTATGCCTTGTTTGATTGAATTGGGAAATAGGGCTAAAGAAGAACATGAAATATTGGGCAAAAAAATTGGAGAAGTGTGCGACCTAGCCATTATTACAACGCCAGATTATTTTGAAGACTTAAAAAAAGGAGTTTTCAAAATGGGGATGAAAAATGAAAATATTTTGTTTATGCAAGATGCTGATTTAATTTTTAATAAAATTAAAGATTACAATAATGCAGAAGATGTTATACTTTTTGAAAGCAGAGTACCAGAAAAATTAAAAAAATTATTTTTGAAATAAATGAAAATTAGTAAATTTTCTTTTTACTCATAAATATTCATAAAAATGGAAAAACCAATATTTATATCATTGTCTCCCAACGTTGAAAAAGACGATCTTTCTTTAGTGGAAAGGTTAATTTTGCAACCCAGAAAATGGAAAAACGGAATGGCCACAGCACAACTAGAGAAGAGTTTCCGGGATTATTTTAAAGTCTCTGAGGCAATTGCCTTTAATAGCGGAAGATCGGCCTTTTTGGCCATTCTAAGAGCCCTAGACATTAAAAAGGGAGACGAGGTATTGTTGCAGGCATTTACGTGTAATGCAGCAGTTAATCCAATTTTAAAAATTGAGGCAAAGCCTGTTTTTATTGATATAGACGAAAGTTTCAATATTCAACCAGAAGATTTAAGAAAAAAGATTACTAATAAATCTAAAGCGATTGTTGTTCAGCATACATTTGGTGTGCCAGCTAAAATGAGAGAGATTATGACCATAGCTAAAGAAAATAATCTTTTAGTTATTGAAGACGTGGCCCATGGATTAGGATCTAAATATAATGGTAAATTTTGCGGAACATTTGGAGATGCATCTTTCTTTAGCTTTGGTAGAGACAAAATAATTTCTTCTGTATTTGGAGGAATGGCTATAGCTAAAAATAAAAACATAGTTGAAAAAATAAGAGATTATCAAAGAGAAATTGATTATCCTTCTCATATTTGGATTTTACAACAATTATTACACCCCATTTTAATAAATTATTTTGTTTTACCTGGTTTTTATCTAAATTCTTTTTTAGGAAAATTATTATTAGTATTTTTCCAAAAATTTAAAATTTTATCTAAAGCTGTTTATGAAAAAGAGAAAGAAGGAGAATTGGCCAATTATTTTCCCAAAAAATTACCCAATGCTTTGGCACTCTTAGCTTGTCATCAGTTCGAAAAATTAGACAGGCTCAATAATCACAGAAAGAATATGGTTGCTATTTATAACTCATATGGCTTTGACGCTCAGCGGATTAATCAAGACACAGAACCTGTTTTTATGAGGTTCTCTGTGTTAGTTGGAAATACAGATGAAAAACTAGAAACTTTTAGAAAAAAGAAAATTTTTTTAAATGACGGATGGAGAAAAAGTTCGGTTGTTCCCAAAGGAACCGATTTAGCAAAAATGAATTATTTAGGAGACTGCAAGAGAGCTGAAGATGTTGCTAATAGAATTATTAATTTACCAACACATATTAATATTTCAGAAGACCAAGTGGTCAATATAGCTAAAATCTTAAGATTTTATGAGGATTAAAGAAATTAAAAATAAAAAAGAATGGGAGAGCTTTCTTTCAGAATGTAGCGAAAAAACTTTTTTGCAGTCTTGGAATTGGGGAGAATTTCAAAAAGAAGCAGAGGGAGGAAAAATTTGGCGTATTGGTGTCTTTGAAGAAAATGAATTAATAGCAATTTCTTTAATTGTTTTGATTAAAGCAAAAAGAGGAAGCTTTTTGTTTCTACCACATGGGCCAGTAATCAAGTATCAATTATCAAGTATCAAGTATCAAGTGTTAAAAACACTACTAAAAGAGTTGAGAAAAATTAGCAAAGAAGAAAAAGTAGATTTTATCAGAATAAGTCCTATTTGGGAAAGAAATAAAGATAATATTAGAATTTTTAAAGACCTGGGTTTTCGGGATGCAGTAATTCATGTCCACCCCGAATTAACATGGGAACTTAAGATTGATTTACCAGAAGAAGAATTGCTTGACGGAATGAGAAAGACTACAAGATATCTGATTAAAAAAGCTACAAAAGATGTAGATATAGAAATACTAAAGAGTCAGAACCTTCAAGATGTAGAGAAATTCTATAATGTTTATAAAACAACTGCCAAGAGGCATCATTTTGTTCCTTTTAATAGAGATTATTTAGATAAAGAATTCTCAGCTTTTCATGAAGACAATGAGATTGTTATCTTTTTGGGTAAATATAAAGGAGAAGTTGTTTCTTCTGCCATGATGATTTATTGGCAGCAAATTGGTTTTTATCATCAGGGAGCTTCTTTGATAAAATATTCTAAAATACCAGTTTCTTATCTTTTGCAGTGGAAAGCAATTTTGGAAGGCAAAAAAAGGGAATGTTCTATATATAATTTCTGGGGCATAGCTCCAGAGAATGCTAAAAAACATCCTTGGGCAGGATTAAGTTTATTCAAAAAAGGATTTTCAGGTTATAAGAAGTTATATGTTAAAACTCAAGATTTTCCAATTACCAAAAAATATTGCCTCACTCGCATTTTTGAAAAGATCAGAAAAATTAAAAGAAGATTGTGATTAGAAGAAAAAATAAATTTAAAAAATTTCAAAAATTCAGAAAACAAAAAAAGATTTATGAGGATAAGACTTTTTGGATTTTTATCTTTTTATTCTTATTACTTTTTTCCCTTTTTTATCTTTTTTGTTTTTACGATTTATTTCAAGTAAAAGAAATTAAGATTACTGGGAATGAAAAAATTAAAACGATTAACTTATTTAGAACAGTTGACGATCTGTCTAATAATAAAATATTTTCTTATCCAACTAAAAGTATCTTTTTGGTTAACGTGCCATCAATTGTAAATGAAATCTATGAAAGGTTTCCTCAGATTGATAATATTGAGTTTAAAAGAGAATTTCCTAGTATCTTGTCATTAAAAGTAGAGGAAAGAATTCCTTTGATTGTTTTTTCTGATGAGAATAAGGATTTTTTAGTTGATAAAAAGGGTATAGCGTTTGAAGAAATTGACCAGGTTAATAGTTTTAGAGTCAAAAAACAAGAAGAGAATTATTCTATAGCACTATCTTCCCAAGTTATTGATCCAGATCTCTTGGTCAAGATTATCAGTATTGCCGAAATTATTCAGCAAGACCTGCAGATTAATTTAAAAGAATTTTTAATTGTTTCTCAAGAAAGAATAAACATTGTAACTTCTGAAGGTTGGAGTATATATATAGATCCTAAAAGAGATCTAGAATGGCAACTAACAAAATTAAAAACAGACCTAACACAAGAAATCCCCGCTGAAAGCAGGGGATCTCTAGAATACATTGATGTTAGGTTCAGTAATTTCGCTCCTTACAAGTATAAGGATTAATCAATATGATATATCAATATTGATTTGCCAATTCTCGTTACGGGTTCATAATTTTTAGTCCAATCATAGAAGCCAGTCTGTTGGTCAAATTTTGTGATAGGTTCGGCTATGCCACCTTGGAGTTGATTTAAAGATATTGCTATCCATCCTTTTGGTAATTCTGTTATTTCTTTTGGATTAAATTTTATATACCTATCTCCCAAATAATATTCAGGGTTTTCTCCTCCAAAATAATCTAAGTATATTGTTTCTATTTTTTCTTTTTCAATGAATTCTAATAGCTTGTGAAAATCTTGGCCCCAGTCATAATTTGAATCAACAGCAAATTTATATCCATTATCTGTTCCACCAGCTAATTCGTTGAAGTATGGAATATAGTTTGGAAATGCGCTAACAGATGAACCAATATACCAAATAAGTAGAATAGCTAATATGCTTTTTATGTTTTTTTTGTTTTTCGTTGATGAGTCTAGAAGTTTTTTAATTCCCATTGCTACAACAATATATATTAAAGGAATCGTTGGTAGAATATGACGAATTCCTATATTCAAATTTCCAACTATAGCTGAAAGCCAATAAATAGAGATGAATAAAATCAAAGAGAATATAGTGAAGTTTTTCTTAATCCAATCTTTTCTTTTTACGCTTAAAAGTCCTATTATGCCCAGAAGAGTTATTATGTGAAAAGCTAGGGGTACTTTCAATAAATATATTATAGGGAAATAATACCACCAACCATCAGCTGATATTTTTCCTAGAAAATATACAGTATTGCCAAAAGAGGCTCTTTGTAGGGTCATAGCAATTCCTCTAAAATATTGGGCCAATGGTCTTAGGAGCGGGATTTTGGCCATGCCAACAATTGTATCTTTTATGAGAGATATTTTTCCTGGAGCTAAGTCCGCCAAGGTATCTCTTATTTGTTGTTCTAAGGGATAATTTTGTATATGGAATGAATAAATAGGAGAGACGATAAAGAATAATCCGAATAGCCCTATCACAATAGCTTTTAATATATATTCTGGTAGTTTTTCTTTTTTGTTGTTAACTAGCGCATAAACAATTGTGATAATGGCAAAAAATGGAATCAACAAAACCAAAGAAAACTTTAAGCACATGGCTATCCCGAACAAAATACCAGTTAGTATTATATTTTTCTTATTTGGGTTTTTAAGAAATTTAAGCCAAGAGTAAATTGATATAATAACTCCAAAGCTTGCCGCTACGTCAGTTGTAACCAATCTACCATGAGCCAAGAATGTTGGAGAAAAAGCAAAAAGAATTAAAACCATTAATGCCATGGTTTTTCCAGCCAACTCTTTAGTCCATAAGAACAATAGACAACCAAGAGATACTAAAAGTAAAATCATTGGTAGCCTTGCCCAGAAGATAATACTTTTAGGATTATTATCTGATTTATATATAAACTCATTTCCTAGGTCAAATTGAACCCACCAAGCTGGAGCACTTTCTTTTTGAGTCCAGTTTGAGCTTTCTGATGGAAAATTTAAGTTAAGAAATGACAGAGGGATTGCAGACAAATCTTTGGCTAAAGGAGGGTGTTCTGGATTAACTCTATAATCTTTTTTTATTAAATAAGAATATCCTGCCGGTATATGAGCTAATTCATCAAAAGTGAGGGAATCTCTAGTCATGCTGAAAAAAGCAGCAGAAAACATAATAAGCAAGAGAGTGAAGGCCAACAGATTGGTTAAACGATTGGACATTTTATTTTTTTAAATTAATCATATTAGAGTATTTTAACATATTTTTGTATTTTTTGGTTTATCACTCTTGACATCAGATTGCTAATTTTTTAATATGTATACATATGATAACCAAGCAAAGACAACAAGAAATACTGAGTCGCATAGTTGAAGAGTATATTAAGTCAGCTACCCCAGTTTCTTCTTCTAGAATAGCCAAAGATTGCGGTTTAGATATTTCTCCAGCCACCATTAGAAATGATATGCAAATTTTAACTAATGAGGGGTTTTTATCTCAACCCCACACGTCTGCTGGTCGTATTCCAACAGATAAGGCATATAGATTTTTTGTTGATAAATTGCATAGAGAAGGTTTTTTTCATAAAAAAGACAATCTTAATAAAAAACCCTGGATTAAGGAACAAGAAATTGTAAAGTCTGTTCAAAATATTACCAAAGACCTAGCCAATAAATCATCTGGATTAGCCATTAGTTATTTATCTGTTGGAAACTTGCTTTTAAAAGAAGGTTGGGAAGATATTTTTCAAGAACCAGAATTCAGAACGGTTGGTCTAATTAAAGAATTCATTGATTTTTTAGAGAATTTTGAAGAAGGTATTGAGGTTCTAGAGCCAAGCTCTGAGATTAAAGTATATATAGGTAAAGAAATTGGAGTGCCTGGAGCTCAAGATTTCAGTATCATAATTTCGGAATGTTACTTTCCTCAACAAGGGAAAGGTTGGATTTCTATTCTAGGACCAAAGAGAATGGCTTACAGAAAAAACATTGCTTTAATTGATTCATTCAAAAAATTAATAGAAGAATTTTAAAAAACATGGCAGATAAAAAAAAGAAAAAAATTAATACAGCTCAAATTTTAAAACAATTAGAAGAAAGTCAGAAGCTAAAAGATGAATACTTGGCTTGCTGGCAAAGAGAAAGAGCAGATTTATTAAATTATAAGAAAGATGAGATCATTAGAATCGGAGAAATAGTTGGTTATGCTAATACAGATCTTATTTTAAAGGTTTTGCCAATATTAGATAATTTCTATTTAGCTGAAAAACAACTACCTTCTGAGCTAAAAAATAATAAGCACGTCGAAGGATTATTACAAATTAAGGCTCAGTTAGAATCTTTTTTAAAAACCAATGAAGTAGAAGCTATAGAGGCTATCAACGAAAAATTTGACCCCAATTTTCATGAAGTAGTGGGGGAAATAAAAGATAAAACAGACGAAGGAACTGTTCTTGAAGAAATACAAAAAGGTTATCAATTTCATGGTCGTGTTATTAGGCCGGCTAAAGTGAAAGTGTCTAAATTTAAAATCTAAAAAAATGTCTAAAATATTAGGAATTGATTTGGGAACATCTATAACTAAAATGGCAACCATACAGAATGGTGAGCCAAAGTGTCTAGAAAGTAGAGAAGGTTCTGTCTTAGTACCATCTTTTGTTGCTTTGTCTAAAAACGGAGAAAGATTGGTTGGTATTCTGGCTAAAAGGCAAGCAGTAACCAATCCTCAAAATACAGTTTTTGCTGTTAAGAGGTTTATTGGCAGAAGATATGAAGATCCTGAAGTTCAAAAGGAATTGAAAAGACTTCCTTATGAAACCAGAAGAAAGTCATCTGGGGGAGTAGAGATAAAAATGGGAGATAAATGGCATGATCCTATTGAAATTTCTGCCATGATATTGCAGAAAATTAAAGCTGATGCAGAAGAAAAATTAGGAGAAGAGATTAAGGATATTGTTATTACTTGTCCTGCTAATTTTGATGATTCTCAAAGAAAAGCCACTAAAACCGCAGGAGAGATTGCCGGATTTAATGTTTTAAGAGTGATTAACGAGCCAACCTCAGCTGCCTTAGCATATGGTTTTGGAAGAAAAGAAACAGAAAAAGTTGTTGTATATGACTTTGGTGGTGGTACGTTTGACGTTACTGTTTTAAACATTTCTGCAGATACAGTAGAGGTGTTATCAACAGGCGGAGAGCCACATTTGGGAGGAGAGGATTTTGATCAAAGATTGGTTAACTGGATGATAGAAGAATTTAAGAAAGATCAAGGAGTTGATTTGTCTAAGGATCCATTAGCTCTTCAGAGGCTTAAAGAGTCTGCTGAAAAAGCTAAGATAGAATTATCTTCAGCCCTAGAAACAGAAATTAATCTACCTTTTGTTTCTGGAGACAAAGAAGGTCCCAAACATTTGTATTATAAAATTACTAGAAGTCAATTTGAAGATAAGGTGAGAGATTTGATAGAGAAATCTATCAAAAGAACAGAAATAACCTTGAAAGAGGCTAATCTAACCAAAGAAGCTGTTAATGAGGTTGTTTTGGTTGGAGGAACTAGTTTGATTCCTGCAATTCGTGAGGCCGTTAAAACTTCTTTCAACAAAGAACCCAACAGATCTATTAATCCAGAAGAGGTTGTAGCTATGGGAGCGGCTATTCAGGCAGAAATATTAAAAGCTCAAGAAGAAGGAAGAAGTCCAGAAGGAGATATTAAGAGCGTTTTATTGCTTGATGTTTTACCTTTGTCTTTGGGAATTGAAACCCTAGGTGGCGTTAATACAATAATGATCAACAAGAATACTACTATTCCTACAGCAAAGTCTCAAATTTTCTCAACCGCAGCTGACAATCAACCTTCAGTTGAAGTGAATGTCTTACAAGGAGAAAGATCAATGGCCTTAGACAACAGATCTCTTGGTAAATTTATGTTAGACGGTCTTCCTCCAGCCATAAGAGGGGTTCCTCAGGTAGAAATTACTTTTGATATCGATGCCAATGGCATTTTGACAGCTAAAGCTAAAGACAAGGCAACCAGTAAAGAGAAATCTATAAGAATTGAGGGTTCTATTGGTTTGTCTAAGGATGATGTTGAAAAAATGAAAAAAGAAGCTGAATTACATGCTGTAGAGGACGAGAAAAAGAAAGAAATGGCTGAAGTTAAGAATATGGCTAATACATTAATCTATACAACAGAAAAATCCTTGAAAGATCTTGGAGACAAGGTTGAAGAGGGTGTTAAAAAAGATATTGAGTCTAAAATAGAAGAATTGAAAAAAGTGAAAGACGGTGATAGTATTGAAGATATTAAAAACAAAACACAGGAGCTTTCTTCGTCCGCTCAAAAGATTGGAGAAGCTATGTACAAAGAAACTCAAAACCAGGCTAAAGCTGAGGAATCTCAGGAGGAAATAAAAAAAGAAGATATTCCTGAAGCCGAGGAGGGAGAGTATAAGGAGAAGTAAAAAGTAAAAAATGAAAGATTATTACGAAATTTTAGGAGTTTCTAAGGATTCTTCACCTGAAGATATTAAAAAAGCCTATTACAAATTAGCTCACAAATATCATCCCGATAAAGGAGGAGATGAGAATAAGTTTAAAGAGATTAATGAGGCTTATCAGGTTCTTTCCGATGAAAACAAAAAATCTCAATATGACAGATTTGGTCAAGTATCCGAAGGTGGAAATCCTGGATTCTCAGGACAAGGATTTGATTTTAATTGGGCTTGGGGAAATCCAGGAGTTAATTTTGATATTTCTGATTTAGGAGAAGTAATGGAAGAATTTTTTGGTGGAGGATCTTCTCGTAGAGCTCCAAAGGATTTAAAAAAAGGGGAGAGCATTAGGTTAGATGTAGAAATTACCCTAGAAGATGTTTTAAAAGGAGCCGAAAAGGTTTTGATTTTAGAGAAAGGAGTTGTATGTAATAGATGTAGTGGAAATGGAGCAGAACCTGGAACTAAAATCAAAGAATGTTTTTCTTGTCGTGGCGTAGGATATGTAAGACAGGTTAAAAAAACAATTTTAGGTTCATACACTAAAACCATTATTTGTCCTGAGTGCCAAGGAGAAGGGAATATTCCAGAAAAGCCTTGTAATGTTTGTAAGGGACAGGGAAGAATAAAGGGTGAAGAAAAAATTCACATTATTATTCCTGCTGGAGTTGATACCAATCAAGTTATTAAAATGGTAGGTAAGGGGCATGCTGGTAAGAAAAATGGGAAAGCAGGAGACCTATATGTTAGAATTTTAGTAAAACCTCATAAGGTTTTTCAAAGAAGAGAAGATAACTTATTTATGACACTTCCTATTTCGTTTTCTCAAAGTGCTTTGGGAGATAATGTGGAAATTATAACTCTTGACTCAAAAAAGCTTGATTTAAAAGTTCCGGCTGGAACCGAATCAGGCAAGATTTTGAAAATTTCTCAAAAAGGCTTACCACACTTTGGAGGCAGAGGAATGGGAGACCTATATGCTGAATTGATTATTAAGACTCCCAAGAAATTAAGCAAAAAACAGAAAGAATTGCTGAATGAATTGAAAAAAGAAGGAATTTAGTTTATACTAGATTCCATGTTTTGCCCTCATAACTCAATTGGCAGAGTAGTTGCCTTTTAAGCAATTAGTTGGAGGTTCGAGTCCTCCTGAGGGCACAGATAATTTGCTATAATGTCATTATGAAATTTAAGAAGATATTATTTTCAATAATTCCAATAGTGGCCATACTAACTAGCTTTGTTTTTGGCTTTTCTATGGGACAAAACGAATGTAAGATTTGCGCTCTAGAAAAAGTAGATTTTTCTCTATTTTGGGAGGCTTGGCAAAGATTAGAAGAATTATATGTTGATAAAAATCAGTTTGATGAAAAAGAAATGATTTACGGTGCTATTTCCGGAATGGTAAACTCTTTAGGTGACCCATACACAGTATTTTTAAATCCCGACGACAACAAAAGATTTACTGAAGACGTTAAGGGAAGCTTTGAGGGAGTTGGTATGGAAATTGGTATAAGAAAGAATCAACTTCAGGTTATAGCTCCTCTTGAAGGAACTCCAGCTCAGAAAGCTGGCTTGAAAGCAGGGGACAAGATTATTAAAGTTGAGGATTTTCTTACTGCCAGTCTTTCTTTAGAAGAAGTAGTTGATTTAATTAGGGGTCCAAGAGGCTCTGAGGTTATTTTGACTATATACAATGATTCTTTAGAAACAACGAAAGAAATTTCTATTATAAGAGAAACCATAGAGGTTCCTTCCTTAAAACTTGAATTTTTAGACAATAATATTGCTCATTTAAGTTTGTATCATTTTTCTGAAAAAGCTAGTAATGATTTTAGGAAAGCAGTTGACGAAATTTTAAAGAGTGGCGCCGAAAGAATTATTCTTGACCTTAGAAATAATCCAGGAGGATATTTACAGGTTGCTCAAGAAATTACAGGATACTTCTTAGAAAAAGGAGAAGTAGTAACTATTGAAGATTTTGGCAATGGAGAACAAAAAGAATATTTAGCTTCGGGCAACGCTAGACTTATTGGATATCCATTGGTTATATTGATCAACGGAGGATCAGCTTCGGCTTCAGAAATATTGGCAGGAGCTCTAAGAGACAATAAGGGAGTATTGTTAATTGGAGAAAAATCTTTTGGTAAGGGCTCGGTTCAAGAATTGAAAGATCTTTCCGGGGGTTCGTCTTTAAAGATAACGGTTGCTAAATGGTTGACTCCTAAGGGGGATCATATCACCAATATAGGATTAGAGCCAGAAATTAAAGTAGAGCTAACTATAGAAGATATTGAGAAAGATATAGACCCTCAACTTGAGAAGGCTATTGAAAAAATAAAAGAAATTGATTAAAATATTTTAATCATTTAGAATATATTATATTTTAAATGACAAATAAAGTGTCATAATTAAAAAAACTATGAAAGTAATTCTTTTAGAAAATATAGAAAATCTAGGGCAAAAATATGAAGTTAAGGAAGTTAAAGATGGTTATGCCAGAAATTTTTTAATTCCTCAAAAATTAGTTAAAATAGCCACCAAAGAAGCTATGATATGGCTTGGGTCTGAAAGAGAAAAATTAGAAAAGTCAGCCGAAGAAGCATTAAATAAAGCTCAAGCAGTTGCAACCTCCTTGGAGGGCCAAGAGATTGTTATTGCTATGAAGGTTGGAGAAGAGGGCCAATTGTTTGAATCAGTTAGTCCTCAAAAAGTAGCAGAAGAGCTAAAAGCATTAGGATTTGATATTAAAAAGACTCAAATAAGTATTGATCAACCAATTAAAGAGCTTGGTGAATATCAAATTAAGATTAAGTTAGATCATAATCTAGAGACCGAAGTTACTGTTATTGTTACAGTGGAAGAGTAATTGTTTGATGAGTTTTTTAAAATTATAATTACCGAGGATATGGCAAGATACATTTTTGTTGGAGGTGGCGTGATGTCGGGAGTTGGCAAGGGAGTAGCCGCGTCATCCATAGGAAAAATATTAAAAGCTAAAGGATTCTCAATTACAACAGTTAAAATAGATCCTTATCTTAATGTAGACGCTGGCACCATGAATCCCATTGAGCATGGTGAGGTTTATGTCACTGATGATGGTACCGAAGCCGATCAAGATCTTGGTAACTACGAAAGATTTTTAGAACAGGACTTGGGAAGTCATAATTCTCTTACTACCGGAAAAGTGTATAAGGCGGTCATAGATAGAGAAAGAAACTTAGAATATGGTGGCAAATGTGTAGAGGCTATTCCTCATATTTCTGACGAAATAATTGGTTCTATTAAAAAAGCGGCCGAAATTGATAAGGCCGATTTTGTTTTAATAGAGATAGGAGGAACTATTGGAGAATATCAAAATCAACTTTTTTGGGAAGCTGCTCGTATTTTGAATTTAAAAGAACCTGATGGAGTTATGTTTATTTTAGTTACATATCTTCCTGTTTTGAAAAGTACTGGAGAAATGAAAACCAAACCCACTCAACAGGCAGTCAAGTGGTTGAATATGGCTGGTATCCAGCCAGATATGATTTTAGGAAGAAGTGAAGTTCCGTTAGACGAGCCTAGAAAAGACAAAATATCTATTTCTTGTAATGTTCAACCAGAGAATGTTATTTCAGCTCCTGACGTTGATTCTATATATGACGTGCCTATTAATTTTGAGAAAGAAGAGATAGGAAATAAGATATTGAAGAAATTTGGTTTGAAAGCAAGGAAGAATGGAATGGAAGAATGGAGAAGTTTTATTCAAAGAAAAAACAATTCAATAGAACCTGTAAAAATAGGCATTGTTGGTAAATATTTTAAAACAGGGAACTTTACCTTAATGGATTCTTATATTTCTGTTATTGAGTCTATTAAACATGCTTGTTGGTATTATGAAAGAAAGCCAGAAATTACTTGGCTAGATGCCGAAAAATATGAGAACAATGAAGAGGTTTTGAAAGAATTAAATAATTTTGATGGTATTATAGTCCCTGGTGGATTTGGTAATAGGGGAATTGAGGGAAAGATTAAGGCAGTGGGTTTTTGTAGAAAGAATAAAATTCCATATTTTGGTCTTTGTTTAGGACTACAAATGGCTGTTATTGAGTTTGCCAGAAATGTTTGTGATATTAAGGGTGCCAATTCCACTGAATTTGAAAAAGAAGCTAAGCATCCTGTAATTGATTTTGTTAAAGAGCAAAAAGAGCTTATAGAGAATAAGAATTATGGTGGAACCATGAGATTGGGAGCTTTTGACTGTAAGTTAAAAGAAAACACCATAAGCTTTAAGGCCTATGGCGCTGAAATGATTTCTGAGAGACATCGTCACCGCTATGAAGTTAATAACAAGTATAGACAAGTATTAGAAGAGAAGGGAATGATTATGGCTGGGATTAATCCCAATAGAGATTTAGTAGAGATTATTGAATTACCCGATCACCCCTTTTTTGTTGGAACTCAATTTCATCCTGAATTTAAGTCTAGACCGCTTCATCCCTCTCCTTTATTCAGAGAGTTTATCAATGCTGCTATTCAACATTAACAATTCGTACCATTCTTTGAGAACCATTGAATAGTTTTTTCTTTTTTGATTGAAATTTAACAACACCATCTTTCATAGAGTAAATGGTATAATCATTTCCTTTTTTGACGTTATTTCCGGTAAGGAATTTATTTCCTCTCTGGCGTATAATAATGCTACCAGTTTGAACTTTTTCTCCGTCAAACTTTTTTACTCCTAAATATTGTGGGCCAGAACTTCTTCCATTACGGGACGTTCCTCCGGCTTTAGTTTTTGCCATGATTTTAAATTATAATTATAATGAATTTATGTTAAAATGATATTGAAATGTTAACAGAAATTAGACATTTTGTCAAAGATAACATTAATGATATTATATTCTTTATAATTCTAGTTTTAATGCTTTGTTTGTGTTTTGCTTTAGGATTTATAATTGTTAAGAATTACTATATAGAACCACTGAAAATTCAATGAATAAAATTCCAAATCATATTGTTTTGTTTCCAGATGGCAATAGGCGCTGGGCTAAACAAAAAGGCTTAAAATCTATAGATGGGCATAAAAAGGGAAATGAGAAATTTCAAGATTTTTTAAAGTGGTGCCAGAGAAAAGGAGTTAAGATTGTTACTGTTTTTGGTTTTTCTTCAGAAAACTGGAAAAGATCTTCTGAAGAGGTGCAATATTTAATGGATTTATTTGAGACAGGATTAAGCAACCCTAAAGAAATTGCTAAATTTCAAGAAGCTGGAGTAAGAATTAAGATTATTGGTCAAAAATATAAATTATCTCCATCTTTGCAGAAAGTAATTGAAGATATTGAAGATGCAACCAAAGATAACGATAAGTTTTTATTAAATTTAGGAGTAAGTTATGGTGGAAAATGGGATATTACTGAAGCTTTAAGAAAAATTATGTCTCAAGGAGTAAAACCCGAGGACATTACAGAAGAATTAATAGAAAATAATCTTTCTACGGCTGGAAGTCCTAGTCCCGATTTAGTCATTAGAGCTGGTGGAGAAAAAAGATTGTCCAATTTTGTTCTATGGCAGTCAGCCTATGCAGAATTGTATTTTTCAGACAAGCTTTGGCCCGATTTTGGAGAGGATGACCTAGATAAAGCTTTTGAAGAATATAATGATCGCCAAAGAAGGTTTGGAGGGGATACTAAAAATTAATTTTTTAAAAATGAAGGAAAAAAGAATAACTTGTGAAACAGGGCTTAAGGTGGGTATTATTGATAAAGAAGTTTTTGACAGAGAAATTGCTTTATGTAAAAAACTTAATAAAAAAGATGGAATTGAATGTGGTTGGGGAGAATGTGATAAGTGTGGAGTTATTCCTTTATTATATAAGCTACACAAAGGAGAGCTTTTAGAAGAATCTGTTGAAATTAAACATATTAAGAAAAAGATTTTTAAATAGATCTTTTTTTGTTGACAAAGTTTTGATAAATAATATAATGATTATGGATAGAGATTGGACTTGATGTCGGTGTCCACTGTGTTGTTCTAGACAAGTTAAGAGGACAAGCCTACAAGAAGCCCATAAATCTCTCATCCATTTCTTATTAGTTCTTTTTATAGAATTTCCTAAGAATAAGGGTATACATTTTTTGTATACCCCGTTTAAGTTTTTAAAATATTTTTGATATAATGTGACTATATGAAACTTAATAGTCAAACAGTTCAAGAAGAATTAAAAAAATTAGGTTTTGGTTATGAAGTAATAGAATTATCCGAAAGCACACATACAGCTGTTGATGCCGCTAATGCTTTAAATTGTTCTATAGCTCAAATTGCAAAATCTATTATTTTTAAATCTGAATCTAATAATCCAATTCTAATTATTGCCAGTGGAATAAATCGTGTTGATGAAAAAATTATTGAAGAAGAAATAGGGGAAAGAGTAGGTAGGGCGGATGTAGACTTTGTTTTAGAGAAAACAGGATTTGTTATTGGAGGAGTTCCTCCTATTGGACATATTTCTTCTATTCAAACTTTTATTGATAATGATTTATTACAATATGAAGATATTTGGGCAGCAGCAGGAAATCCAAGAGCTGTATTCAAGCTTAAGTCCAAAGACTTAATAGAAATGGTTAAAGGAAAGTTTATAAATTTAAAATAATTGTTGACAGTATTTTTGATTTTGATATACTAAAGCCGACTATTATAGTCGGTTTTAAAATAAGATGAAATTTTCAACAAAATCACAATACGGTTTAAGGGGCATGGTTTACTTGGCTTGTCATGAAGACAGAATTGTATCTCTAAAAGAAATTTCTGAAAAAGAAAATATTCCTTTTGATTATTCAGAAAAAATATTTAGTAAATTAGAAAAAGCTAATTTAATAGAAACTAAGAGGGGAGCCACAGGAGGATATTTTCTAGCCAGAAAGGCCAATAAAATCAAAATAGGAGAAATAGTTAGAGCTTTAGAAGAAGGCTTTCCTTCTGTTAAGTGTCTTTATGGTGAGGAATGTCCACAAGAAGAAAAATGTTTAACAAAAAGCTTTTGGAGCAAGATATATACTTCTTTGAATAAATCTTTAGACTCCATGACTTTAAAAGATTTAATTAAATAATATGGAAAAAATATATTTAGATTATGCAGCTTCAACGCCAGTAGACAAAAGAGTAATTAAAGAAATGACTCCTTTTTGGTTTAAGAAACCAGGAAACAGTTCTTCTTTGCACAGTTTTGGACAAGAAGCATTCATTGCTATAGAAAAAGCCAGATCCCAAGTTGCTTCTTTGATGCATGCTAATCCAGAAGAAATTGTTTTTACTAGCTCTGCTACAGAAAGTAATAATTTAGCCATTAAAGGAGTGGCTCAAAGTTATTCTAAAAAAGGAAAACATATTATTATCTCTTCTATTGAACACGCTTGCATTCAAGAATCTAGTAAATGGTTAGAGAAAAAAGGATTTGAAGTAACCAGAATCAAAGTAGATGGTTTTGGGTTTATTAATATTGATGATATCAAAAAAGCCATTAGAAAAGATACAGTTTTAGTTTCTATTATGCACGCTAATAACGAAATAGGAACAATTCAACCCATTAAAGAAATCGGGGCGATTTGTAGAGAGATGGGAGTTTTATTTCACACTGACGCCGCTCAGAGCTTAGGAAAGATTCCGATTGACGTAAATAAAATGAATATAGATTTATTAACTGCTTCTTCTCACAAAATGTATGGGCCAAAAGGAGTAGCTTGCTTATTTATTAGGAGAGGAGTGAATATAGAGCCCATTTTGCATGGAGGAGGGCATGAGGAGGGTCTGAGGTCTTCTACAATGAATAGTACGGGCATTGTCGGGTTTGGTAGGGCTTGTGAGATTTGTGCTCAAGAAATGAAGGTAGAATCCAAAAAACAGATTAGTTTAAGAGATAAATTAATTAATGGAGTTTTAAAAATTAAAGGGAGTCGACTCAACGGTCATAGTAAAAAAAGATTACCCAATAATGCTAATTTTGGTTTTAATTTTATTGAGGGAGAGTCTTTAATAATGCAATTAGATTTTAATGGAATATATGCTTCTACTGGGTCTGCTTGTTCTTCTGCTAAACTTCAAGCCAGCCATGTTCTTTTGGCCATAGGGTTAAGACCCGAGCAAGCTCATGGTTCTTTGAGAATAAGTTTGGGCAGATGGACAACAGAAAAAGAAATAGATAGAGTTCTAAAGGTTTTGCCTAAAGTTGTTAAAAAATTAAGAGATATTTCACCATTTAAAAGATGAAAAAATTATATACTAAAAAAGCTATAGAGCATTTTAGAAATCCACACAATTATGGAAAGATTAAAAATCCTGACGGAATTGGTAAGGTCGGCAACTTGATTTGTGGTGACGTTATGCATTTATATATTAAGATTGGCAAGAACAAGAAAGGAGAGGAGATAATTTCTAAGATAAAGTTTGAAACATATGGTTGTTTAGCTGCTATTGCCACCAGTAGCGTTATTACAGATTTAGTCAAAGGCAAAACCATTGAAGAGGCACTTGAATTTGATAGACAGAGAGTGGTGGACGAACTTGGAGGATTACCAGTTATCAAAATACATTGTTCTGTTTTAGCTGTGGACGCTTTGCTTGATGCTATTCATGACTATTTAAAGAAAAATGGTAGACCAATTCCGGATAAATTAAAAAAGAGACTAAAGAGAGTTGAAAAAGAAAAAGAAGTTGTAGAAGGAAGGTATAAGAAATAGTTTTTAGGTGATATTTTTTTGCTTTAGTTTTTCTTAATTTGTATAATTAAATTAAATAGTTAAACAATATGAAAAAAAGTATTATAGTTGTGGTTTTGTTTGCCATTGTTATGAGTGCTTATTGGTTTTTTTATCACAAAGATAAACCAGCTAGTTATCAAGGAGTTTTAGATATTTTGGAAGTCGCCAAAGAAAGTAATGTTATTACTAATCCTTTAGAAAAAATGCCGTCTACTAATCCCCTAGATGATGTAGTTAATCCTTTTGAAGAGATAGAATACAAAAATCCATTTAAATAAATTGTATGAAGAAAATATATATTATAATTCTAAGTTTTCTGTTTTTATACTCAGCTAGTTTTATTTTAGCTCAAGATGCTTTTGATAATTTAGTTTATCCAATTGCCGAGTTAGGAAATTGTGAGAATAAAGAAACTTGTGGTCTTTATTGTGATGAGAAAGAAAATATGTCAGCCTGTTTAGGCTATGCTGAACAGCATAAGTTAATATCTGAAAAAGATATCAAAATGGGAAGAAAAATGGTAGAAATTAACGAAAAATCAGGACCAGGTGGCTGTAGAAGTCACGAAGAATGTAAAATACATTGCGACAATATTGATAACATTAGAGAGTGCATTGCTTTTGCTCAAGAAAATGATCTGATGGATGAAAAAGAAATAGAAGAATCTGAAAAAGTGATGAAAGCTATTGAAAGAGGTATCAAACCTCCTAATTGTATGGGCAGAGAAGAGTGTGATATTTATTGCTATGAACCAGAACACATGGAAGAATGTTTAACTTTTAGTGAAGCAGCAGGTCTAATGCCCGAAAAAGAAAGAGGAGACTCCAAGAAGGTTTTAGAAGCTATAAGAAAAGGAGTTAAACCACCAAATTGCAGGGGGAAAGCAGAGTGTGATGAATATTGTTCTAAGGAAGAACATTTTGAAGAATGTATGAATTTTTCTGTAGCCGCAGGATTTATGTCAGAAAAAGATGCTGAGATGGCTAGAAAAACAGGAGGAAAAGGACCAGGTGACTGTCGTGGTAAAGAATGTGAAACGTATTGCGATGATCCATCACATAATAGAGAATGCATGGAGTTTTCAATAAAATATGGCTTAATGCCT
>JBDRFX010000015.1:0-2091 GCA_043818355.1 Patescibacteria group bacterium | reverse complement strand
AAATTGATTTTTCGAGGTCGTTCGCCCTCGGCTCATTCTTCGCCAGGAGTGGCTCACTCCAGCTCTGAAAAATCAACTTCTCTAAATCGCGATGTTATATTCAATTTTTGGATTACTTAAAACGGAAAAGAGAGAGGGGCTTAGTCCTTCGGACATCTTCACTCACTTCGTTCGATATTTATTAGAAGGGGCGTCAGTGCCACGCACATATAGTCTTTTTCTGCGGAAAAAGAAATTTTATTAGGGGCGTCTTAAAACAACAAAACAGAAGAACATTTATATATGAAAGTTAATCTTTATTTAAATATGGCACTTACGAATGAGTTAAAAAAAGAAATCAAACAAGATTTAATTGATAGAATCAAAAAGAAAATAGAAAACTATGATTTTTCAAAAAAATCTGGAAATCCTTTTATTGACATACCCTTTGGAAAATTCTCTAATATCAAATCATTTATTCATGGGACTGCTACTATGCTTGGAAGTTATTACGAAATCTTAGCAAGAAAAATAGCAGAAGGAAATAATAACTTTATTGAAGTTAAAAAATTTGTTTTTACTGGGAAAATATCTAATTCTGAAAGTGCAGTTATAAGAAATCTGGTTAAAGATTTGGAAGAAAAGAAAATTGATTCAGATTATGACGAAGAAATAAAGATGATTTATAATGCTGAAACTAAAAATATAAGAGAAATCAGAATTACTATTGATTTATTCTTAAAAGACAAATCTGGGAAAGAATATTTTATTGAGATGAAGGGACCAGATCCTAATAAAAAAGAAGTCAGAGCTGCAAAAGAGGATTTGTTAAATATTGTGGCTATGAAAAAAAGAGACATTAAACTGGAAGATTTTGATAAAAATGCGATAATCATATTTGGAGTATATTATAACAATGAAAACGGAGAATACAATAATTGGAAAGTATCTCCAATGTTTGAGCAAGGAACAGGTCTCTTAGTTCAAGAAGAATTTTGGGATTTATTAGGTGGAAAAGGTACTTATGAAGATTTATTAAAAGTTCTTGAAGAAGTCAAAACAGAAATTACGCCTTTAATTGAAGATGTAATGAATAATAAGTTTTAATTCATTTTTGCTCATTTAAAGCATTCTTTTTTCTTTCCATAAAATTATCACTTGCCGCTTTTACTTGTGGGTATTCTGGAGTTTTTTTGAATTCGTCTAAGGTCATTTGGTTTAAACCTATATGTTTCATTACCTCATAACCAAAAGATGTCCAATGGTAAGCATATTCATATCCCTTATTTTCTGGCCAAATAGCCCAAGCAAATTTTAGGATTCCTAAATCAACTAATCTTAAAACCGACATTTTTGTATTGTAATCAAATCCAGAACTATTAAAATGGTTATAACCTTTTGGTCTCCTTCCAATACTATTGATTAATGTTAAACCATTCTCATCAAGAGATTCAGCAGCAACCCTCACCCTTTTGCTTTTGTGCCATTCCTGATTTTTTATTGCATCATTCAATTTTGATTTAAGAAATTCTTTGGTAATCTGATTTTCAAAAAAATTTATATTTATTCCTTGAATATCAAAAGGTAGTTTAACATGTTCTTCTGTTTTTTTACGAATAATAATTATATCAGAAGGTTCTCTTATTGCCTGTGCAATTCCTAATTCATAGATGACATTGTGATTTATATGTTTTTTTCTGGAATCATCGGACAAATCAAATAATAACATTTTTGAGTTTGCGATAGCTTCAAAAATTTTGTCATTTATGCTGTTTGCTTCGCTATCTAAACCTACTCTAAATGCTTTCTCAAAACCTAATTCTTTCGCGACAGAATCAATAAGTGAAAATCTTTCATCAATGGAATCATCAAAAGCCGTTCCTACAAATAACTGGTTCTTCTGTTCACCTTCCCAGAATCTCTCAAAAAAATATTTTGGATACATTTTAATTCTTCTTCATGTGAAATATGATTTCAGCATAAGGTTGCCTATCTCTTTCAGTTCTGTTTAAAACAGGTCTCTTAAATTTATCAATAATCTTTAAACCACTTTTTTCAGCAATTAAAGGATATAAGTTAAATTGGTCATTCGCTACAATAAAATAATCTCCA
>JBDRFX010000014.1:0-4648 GCA_043818355.1 Patescibacteria group bacterium | reverse complement strand
TAAGCCAATTTAAAAGTCCTCTGATATATATACTGATCATCTCGGGATTCATTACTCTTTTCTTGAAAGAATACACTGATTCAATTGTTATCTTTGGGTCAGCCATTTTAAATACTATTGTTGGTTTTATTCAAGAAAATAAAGCCTCTAATGCTTTAAAAAAAATAAAGAAAATAGCTCAAACCACAGCTCTTGTTTTAAGAGATGGCAACCCAAAAGTTATTGATGCTAAAGAATTAGTCCCAGGCGACATTATTATTTTAAACGCTGGAGATAAAATTCCAGCTGACGGAAGAATTATTGAGTCCCATGATTTAAAAATAAATGAAATGACTCTAACGGGAGAATGGTTGGCAGCTGAAAAATCTATTGATGTTTTAAAAGAATCAACTCCCTTAGCTGACAGAGATAACTTAGTTTATATGGGCACAGTAATTGAAAACGGAAAAGCTAAAGTGATTGTAACTAACACTGGCATTGAAACTGAAATAGGTAAAATCACTAAAATAGTTAAAGAAACCAAGGAAGAAGATACTCCTTATCAAAAAAAGATAGGAGACTTTTCTAGAATACTTGGACTAGTTATTGTTTTTTCTGCTGTAGCCATATTTGTTGAAGGAGCTTTAAAAGGAAGAGATGTGTTAGAAATATTTATTACTGCTATTGCTGTAGCGGTAGCTTCTATACCAGAAGGATTACCAGTTTCTTTAACTGCAATTTTAGCTATAGGAATGCAACAAATTTTAAAGAAAGGGGGATTAATAAGAAAATTAGCAGCAGCTGAAACTTTAGGTAGTACTTCCATTATTGCTACTGATAAAACAGGAACTTTAACCGAAGGAAAAATGAAAGTTGTTGGACTCATAACAGCAGAAGATGTTTTATTCAAAGATAAAAAAAGTTCTACTGACTTATTACTCAAAATTTCAACTTTATGCAATGAAGCTTTTATTGAAAACCCAAAAGCCAAAAAAGAAGACTTGATTATCAGGGGCAGACCTACCGATCAGGCCATGTTATTGGTTGGTTTAGAAAATGGCTTAAATAAAAAATCCCTAAGAAAAGAATATGAAGAAATAGACGAGATAGCCTTTAATTCTATTAATAAATACTCGGCCTATCTTTTTAAACACACTAATAGACATGTTTTATATGTTTGTGGAGCACCAGAAAAAATCTTTGAATTGTCTACTAAAGCTGATGGTGGTACTTTAACAGCTAAAAGAAAAGAAGCCTTAGAAGAAGAATTAAAGAAACTAACCAGTAAAGGATTAAGAGTAATGGCTGCGTCCTATAAAGACGTTAAGTCTAAAGAAGTATCTAATGTAGAAGCTCTATTAAATAACCTAACCTTTGTTGGGTTTATTGCTTTTAAAGATCCTTTAAGAAAAGATGTTAAAAAAGCAATAAAAATTTGCAGGCAGGCAGGAGTTAGGCCTATTATTATTACGGGTGATCATATGTTAACAGCAAAAGCTGTAGCTGCTGAATTAGATCTTCCAAACAAACCACAAAATATTATTCAGGGAGTAGAATTAGATGCATTAACAGAAGATGAATTTCAAAATATTATAAAAGACATATATGTTTATGCCAGAGTAGAGCCTCGTCATAAAATTAGAATTATTCAGGCTTGGCAAGATAGGGGAGAAATAGTAGCAATGACGGGCGACGGGATTAATGACGCTCCAGCTCTTAAGAAAGCTGACATTGGCATAGCTCTAGGATCTGGAACTGATGTTGCTAAAGAAGTCTCTGATTTAATACTTTTAGACAATAGTTTTTCAACTATTATATCAGCTATAGAAGAGGGTAGAAAAATTCTAGACAATATGCGTAAGGTAATTACTTATCTTTTGACTGATTCTTTCACAGAGGTCATTCTGGTGGGTACCAGCGTTATTCTAGGACTCCCTTTGCCTATTAGTGCTGTTCAAATACTTTGGGTTAATTTAATAGAAGATGGATTGCCTGATATTGCTTTGGCTTTTGAACCAAAAGAGAAGGATGTTATGCGTCAAAAACCCAGGGGCTCTAACTTTCCCCTGTTAACCAAAGAAATGAAAACTCTTATCTTTATCATAGGAATTATTACTGACATAATATTAGTTGGATTATTTATTTGGTTATGGCAACAGACAGGGAACATTCTTTATACCAGAACAATGGTTTTTGCGGTTCTAACTCTGGACTCTCTTTTCTTTGTTTTCTCTTGCAAATCTTTAAGAAAAAATATCTGGGATATTAATATATTCTCAAATAAATTTCTGATTCTATCTTTTGTAATTGGTGTCATGATGCTTTTCTCTGCTATATATTTTCCTCCTTTTCAGATATTATTAAAAACACAGGCCCTCGACGTGAGTGACTGGATAATAGTATTAACCATTTCTTTAATTGAACTTGTCTTAATAGAATTTACTAAACATCATTACATCATTAAAAAACAAGCCGTATGATATATCATTTATTAATTTTATTAGCTTCCTCTCTTCTACTTTCTTTTTCTTGTAAATTATTAATATCTGGCTTAGGTAAGATTGCTAGGTATTTGGGATGGAGAGAATTTGTTGTTGCTTTCTTTGTTGTAGCTTTTGCTTCTTCAGCTCCCAATCTCTTTGTTGGCTTATCTGCTATTAAACATGGAGTTCCAGAATTATCCTTTGGAGATGTTGTAGGGGGAAATGTAGTTGACTTGACCCTAGCTGTGGCTTTGGCAACTTTTTTTGCTAAAAAACTTCCAGCTAAAAGCAGAACTGTTCAGGCAACATCTTTGTTCACAATTTTAGTTGCCCTTTTACCTCTCTGGTTAATATTAGACGGAACTCTTAGCAGGCAAGATGGCTTGGTTCTGCTTTTCACCTTTCTTTGTTATATGCTTTGGCTCTTTTCTGACAAAGAAAGGTTTTCTCAAAAATTTCAAGGACGCAAACCCAATAAAAAAAATCTCTTAAAAGATTTGGGCAAAGTAATTGGAGGAATATTTCTCTTGGGAGTAGCCTCAGAGGGAATTGTTTCTTGCGCTAGATTCTTAGCTGAACAATCAGGAATGGATATAAGTCTGATTGGTGTTCTGATTGTTGGATTGGGCAATTCGCTTCCCGAGATATATTTTTCTATTTCTTCTGCCAGAGCAGGGGACACCTGGATGATTCTGGGGGACTTAATGGGATCTGTCATTATGCCTTCTACTTTAGTTTTGGGAACAGTTGCTTTGATTAATCCCATTGTCATAACTGATTTTTCTTCCTTTGCTATAGCCAGAATATTTTTAATCATTTCAGCTCTATTTTTCTTGTATTATATTAGAACTGACAAAGAGATTACTAAGCGAGAGGCTATCTTTCTGTTGCTTCTTTATATATTGTTTTTAATTTCAGAAATTGTTTTTTAGGGCTTTGACGAAAACCTATAAATTTGTTAGTATTCCTCATATTATATGAATGATTTTACTCTAATTTCCATAATATTCGCTATTGTTTTTGGAGCTGTAGGAATTTTAATTTTCTTTATTAAAAGAGAAAAAAAACAAGAAGAAAGCTTTCCTTTAATGAGTTTGTTAAAACAAGATATTAAAGAGATTAGAGATGAAATTAAAGAAAGCAGAGAGAAGAATATAAATTTCTTAGAAGGGCAAATGCAAGAGAGCGGTAAGCTTATTAAAGACGTTACTGTCCAGTTAGAAAAAATGCACTCTGATAACAAGAAAGTAGTTGAAGTGAAAGATCAATTAGATAAATTAACAGATGTTTTGGCTAACCCAAAACAGAGAGGAATATTGGGAGAGTATTTTTTAGACACTCTGTTAAAAAATATATTTCAACCCTATCAATATAAGCTGCAGTATCAATTTGAAGATGGAGAGATAGTAGACGCTGCAATTTTTGTTAAAGATAAGATAATTCCTGTTGACGCTAAATTTTCTTTAGAAAACTATAATAGAATTTTAGAAGAAAAAGATCCTATTCAGAAACTAGAACTAGAAAAGATTTTCAAGAATGATTTAAAAAACAGAATAGAGGAAACTGCAAAATATATTAGACCTGAAGAAAATACAATGGACTTTGCCTTTATGTTTATTCCGTCGGAAGGCATATATTATGATTTGTTAGTAAACCAAATAGGGGGAATTAAAAGTTCAACCTATGACTTAATAGAATATGCTTTTAGAGACAAGAGAGTAATTATTGTTTCTCCAACATCTTTTTATGCTTACCTACAAACAGTTTTACAAGGCTTGAAAGCCTTACAAATTGAACAACAAACACAAAAGATAATTAAAAGAGTAGAGGTATTACATAAACATTTAAATAATTACGATGAGTTTTTAGAAAAACTAGGTAAAAATCTATCTACAACTGTTAGTTCATATAACAAAACATACAAAGAATTTGGTAAAATTGATAAAGATATATCTAAATTAACAGAAGGAGAACAGAACATTAAACCCCTAGAGATAGACAAACCAACAAATTTAGAGTAATATTAAAAACAAAAATATGATAGCTGTAATGAAAACTGGTGGAAAACAATATCTTGTTGAGCCAGGTAATAAAATAAAAATTGAAAAAATTGAAGGCGAAGAAGGAAAAGAAATTACATTTTCTGAGGTTTTGCTTTTAATTGATAAAGATAAGGTTGAAATAGG
>JBDRFX010000013.1:0-2140 GCA_043818355.1 Patescibacteria group bacterium | reverse complement strand
AAAACTAATATAATAAACTAACAATTTAAAAATCATGTTAAAACTATACAATACATTAACCAGAAAGAAACAAATATTTAAACCTATTAAAAAGAAGAAGGTAGGCCTTTATACTTGTGGACCAACTGTTTACTTTTTTGCTCACATTGGAAATATGAGGACATTTCTCTTTGAAGACATTTTAAAGAGAGTTTTGGAGTATAACAATTACAAAGTTAAACATGTAATGAATATTACTGATGTTGGACATTTAACTTCAGATGAAGATACAGGAGAAGATAAAATAGAAAAGGGAGCAAAAAGAGAAAAGAAAACAGTTTGGCAAGTAGCTGAATTTTATACTAAGGCTTTTCAAAAAGATTTGAAAAGATTAAATATTCAAGATCCTAATGTTTGGATTAAAGCTACAGACACTATTAAAGAACAAATAAATTTAATCAAAACGTTAGAAAATAAAGGATTTACATATATAACTAGTGACGGAGTATATTTTGATACCTCAAAATTAAAAGATTATGGGAAGTTACAAGGAAAAAAACAAAGGAAGATAAAGCCTGGAGCAAGAACAGAAATGAGAGACAAGAAAAACACTACAGATTTTGCTTTATGGAAATTTACTTCCAAAGGAGAAAAAAGACAGATGGAATGGGACACTCCCTGGGGAAGGGGTTTTCCAGGTTGGCATACAGAGTGTGTAGTAATGGGGGCCAAAGAACTTGGAGTTCCATTTGACATTCATTGTGGAGGCATAGATCATATAGCTGTTCATCACACCAATGAAATAGCTCAGGCTGAAGTAGCTTACGAAAAGATATTGTCTAATTATTGGCTTCATGGAGAGTTTTTAAATCTCAAAGACGCCAAAATGTCTAAGTCTAAGGGTAATATTATTACCGTAGAGATTCTTATAGAAAAAGGATTCTCTCCAATAGACTTTAGATATTTAACTTTAGGAGCCCACTACAGGTCAGAATTAGTTTTTAGTTGGGAGGCCATGGAGTTTGCTCAAAATAGTTTAAACAATCTGAAAGAAAGAATAGAAGAAATTATTCCAGATAAGAAAGTTAAAAAATTAAGCCTTAAAGCAAAAGTCTATCAAAAGAAATTTCAAGAACATATTAATAATGACCTTGATGTGCCTCAGGCCTTAGCCTTGGCTTGGAGGGCTATTAAAGACAAGAAAATATCTAATTCAGAGAAATACCATCTTCTTATCAACTTCGATAAAGTTTTTGGTTTAAAGCTAAACGAAGTTGAAAAGACAAAGATTCCAGCAAAAATTCAAAAGTTAACTCAAAAAAGAGAAGAACAAAGAAAAAAGAAAGATTGGAAGTCGGCAGATGAAACCAGAAAGGAAATAGAAAAATTAGGATATACTGTTGAAGATTTGCAAGGAGGAATAAAGATAAAGAAAAAATAATTTAAACAAAAAACAGCTCACTATCCCGAGCTGTTTTTTTTACTTTTTACAAATATTATAAAAGTTCAAAACTCTATCGGCTATCTTATCCCAAGAATAATCTTGAGCTTCTTTCAATCCATGCTCCCCCATTTGTTTTCTAAGAGATTCATTAACAATCAATTTCTCTAATTCTTTAGCCATTGCTTCATAATCTTTCGACGGAACTAAAATCCCCCCTTTTTTACCGGTTAGAGTGTCTTTGTAACCAACATTATCAAAAGCCACAACTGGTTTTCCGGTTGCCATGGCCTCCAATAAGACAATACCAAAGCTTTCTCCAAATATAGAAGAACCAATAAAGATATCGCAGGTAGAATAATACTTAGGAACTTCCGTAACGGGTACCTGACCCTCAAAAATAATTTCTTTTAAATTGTTATCCATAGTATATTTTTCACATTTTCCTCTCAAGTTTCCATCTCCAACAATAATCAATCTTAAATTAGAGAACTTTTCATTTAAAATCTTAAAAGCTTTCAATAAATATATTAATCCTTTTCTTTCTTCTATTCTGTTAACAAATAAAAGATTGATTTTTCCATCTAAAAATTTATCTACCTTTGGTTTGCTTGGATTAAAACGATTTAAATCAATTCCATTAGGAATAATCTCATGAGGTTTAGGAGAATCAGCAAAATGTTTCATGGCTACAGAAGAAACACCAATAATACCATCAAA
>JBDRFX010000012.1:0-11837 GCA_043818355.1 Patescibacteria group bacterium | reverse complement strand
TTATCTCTGTTTTGATTGTTGACATCTATTATTTTTGAAATATAATAAAAATATAAATTTACTATATATAACAATGCTTACTAACGAGGACATACAAAAACTTGCTAGCATTCTTGCGACCAAAGAAGATATTAAAGAATTGAGACAGGATGTTGATGGACTTAGGGAGACAGTTCAAGCTTTAGCCATTTCTGTAGATGGATTAGCTAAAGCTGTCACTGATTTAAACACAGAGTATGCTTCTGTTAAAAATCAACTTAATAGACACGAAAAATGGCTCCAGCAGGTTGCTGAAAAACTTGATATTAAACTAGAATATTAATTATTAATTCTGAAAAGTTTAAAAGCTACCAATCAGGTGGTTTTTTGATTTAATTAAACACAAAACAGGTTCTAACATGTCTTGCCAGGGGAGCTGAGTTTTTAGCCCGAGATTATTTCTCGGGTTTTTGGTATAATAAATTTATGAAAAAGATTTATCCCGCAAAATTAAAAAATGGAGACGAGGTAAGGATTATTGCACCGTCTTGCTCAATGGCAACCATACCTCAAGAAGCTCAAAGAATTGCCAATCAATGTTTTTCGGATTTGGGTTTAAAATTAAGTTTCGGAAAGCATATTGAAGAAAAAGACGATTTTGATTCTTCAAGCATTGAATCTCGCGTTCAAGATATACACGAGGCTTTTTCTGATGAAAACGTCAAAGCGATTATTCCCGTAGTAGGTGGTTTTAATAGTAATCAGTTATTAAGATATTTAGATTGGGATTTGATTAAAAATAATCCCAAAATTTTTTGTGGTTATTCAGATATTACTGCTCTCAATAACGCAATATTTACTAAAACGGGATTAGTTTCTTATTGCGGACCCAATTATTCAACCTTTGGTCAAGAGTTTTATTTGGACTACACGTTGGAATATTTTAAAAAGTGCTTGTTTTCAAAGGCTCCGTTTGAGATAATTTCAAGCAAAAAATGGAGTGATGATGATTGGCAAAAAGATCAAAAAGAAAGGAATCTCATTAGCAACGATGGTTTTTCGATTATCAATAAGGGGAGGGCCTCAGGCACTATTATTGGAACAAATCTTTGCACTCTAAATTTACTACAAGGCACTGAATATTTTCCGAGCCTGGCTAATTCTATTCTTTTCATTGAGGATGACGAAGAATCTTTGTCTCATCATTTTGATCGAGACTTGCAATCACTTTTACATCTGCCCGATTTCAAAAACGTAAAAGGAGTTGTGATTGGTAGGTTTCAAAAAGCAAGCAAAATAACAGTAGAGAATATTTCCAAGATTATCAAGACAAAAAAAGAGTTAGAAAAACTGCCGGTCATAGCTAATGTTGATTTCGGACATACTGAACCAAAAAGTACTTTTCCTATCGGTGGAGAGGTGAGTTTAGTAGCTACTAATGGAAAAATAGTATTGGAAATTTTGAAACATTAAAAAATTTAATAGGGGATTTTTTTATTGATTATCTTTACTACATTTTTATTGGAACTTCAAGAATTTTTACGTTATTGCGATTATCTTCTTGTATTGCAGCAACGATTTTTCTAGCGATTTGGTTATGCAAATATTCTGCAAAAGAATTAATTGTAATCATCATGGGAATCACAGCCACAATTTGTCCTTCACGTTGCATATCAAGAATCGCAAAGTATTCCAAAATAGAAGGAATGGTTTCTCTGAATTCGTCAGTATAAACTTCTATTGGAATTTCGGGGAATATTTTCTGCCATTCTTTTTTTAACTTTTCGCCAGCATGTTTATCAAAGGCCACATGGAATGCCTTGATTTTGGTTGGGTGAAAACCTTTGGTAAAGGACGTTGCTTCAATGGTGCGCTTGTCAATCTTTGAAATTAAAATAACCATTATAATCTTTTCTAAAGATGTTTTTTGCAATTTTGCCCATTCGATTTCCATGGCCTTGTCTGTTTTAAGATAGTGGCGATTAATTTTTTTCATTACTAAAATAAAGAAAAAGATTGTTGGCAAAAGAACCCAAGCGCCGTATAGGAATTTTGAAAGGAGCACCACCAGAAAAACCATTGAAGTCACCATAAAGCCCGTTGCATTTATAATTATGTTTTTGAGATGCTTTTTGGCGCCTATTGTTTTCCAGTGCACAATCATACCTAGCTGCGAAAGTGAGAATCCCAGAAAAACTCCCACGGCATAAAGAGGAATTAAGCCGTGGACACTACCTCCGAACATGAATATTAAAATACTCGAGATAATGGAGAGCGCAACGATTCCTCTAGAAAAAACCAACCTTGATCCAAGAGCAAAGAATTGTTTTGGAAGATAGCCGTCGCCCGCCAGAAGCGCAACTACCCTGGGAAAATCAGCATAGGCAGTATTAGCAGCAAGAAACAAGATTAAGAAAGTTGCGATCTGGATAACGAAATAGAATAAAGTTTTTCCGAATAACATTCTGGCAATTTGAGAAACCACAGTTTCTTCTTTTAATGGTATTACATTCATTTGATATGCCAAAAACGTTATTCCTAAGAATATTAAAATTAAAAGAAAGGATAGTCGAAATAAAATCTTTGACGCATTTTCGGATTCAGGAGATTTAAAAACACGAATTCCATTAGAAATTGCTTCAATTCCCGTAAGAGCTGCACACCCAGAGGAGAACGCTTTTAAAACAATAATAATTCCCAACAATCCAATTGGGCCAGCAATGATTTCTTTTGGCGAGACTAACGGAAGACTCCCATTAAAGAATCGGAATAATCCGATTCCAAGCATGATAAGTATTGAGACAATAAAGAAATATGTTGGAAGAGAAAAAGCGCGTCCAGCAGAGCGTACCCCCCGAAGATTCATCCAGGTCAAGAACATAATTACGCCAACGCTTAAAATTATTCTATATGGAAAAAACTGGGGTATAGCAGAGGTAATGGCAGCTACTCCTGCAGTGATTGAAACGGCAACAGTAAGAATATAGTCGGTGATAAGACTTGAAGCTCCTATAAGACTAGGAAGTTCTCCTAAGTTTGTTTTAGCAACATTATAGACGCCACCACCTTGTGGATAGGCGTGTAAGATTTCTCTATAAGACAGGGCTACAATAATAATTAAAGCAGAAATGGCGATAGCAATAGGAAGGGAAGCAGAAAATAAAACAGTTCCTGCGATTGTGAGTCCAAGCAAAATTTCTTCACTGGCATAGGTTGCAGAAGAAATGGCGTCGCTTCCAAAAATTGCCAAAGCTTGGAAATTATTAAGGCGTTCTTCTGCCATGGCTTTTGTAGCCAATGGCTGCCCCAGTAAAATTTGTTTTATTTTTTTCTGTATCATATGGGTCTATAAATATAAAATTATATATTATTTTTGTAAAAACTCAATAGGTATAGACAATATTGTATGAGATAGTCTGTAGATTCTAACATGTCTTGTCAGGGGAGCAGACTATTGACAAATATAGATTTATTTATCACAATTTAAGTGATTAAATTGGAAGTAGTAAACAAAATTAAATCTAAAAAGAGACAGAACTATGAATATTGGGCTAAGGTATGGCTTAAGCTTCTTCGTACAGGAGATGTCATCAACTATAAGTTTGGCGTTGAGTGTCTTCGCAATAATGTCAAAGAGGGGGGCTTAAAGATCAGCGACATAGGAACCAATGAAGCAGAGCTTAAAAGTTTTGAACAAAAAGTTGCACAATAGTGTAACACCCCCAAGTTTTTTCAAGCCAACAACACAAGTTGTTAATTTGAAGAAGTTTAAAAAATCGCAAAATAGGCGGTTTTTTGATAGAATAGAGACAGAGAGATAAATAATTAGTGAAATATCAAAAAAAACATGGAAAACAAAAAACAGTTTACAATTGAAGAAGCTAAAAAAATTGGAGAAGAGCTGGGTATTGATTGGGCTAAATTTGATGTAGAACAATTTAAAATGGGAATAGATGTAGAGTTAGAACACGGGTTGCGAAATCCACATACAAATGTCACTAATGACGATTTTCTTATGACAGGAAAAATTGCCCTAGCTCACTTGAATGAATTTTCAGATTACTATACAAGGCTTAAAAAAATGGAAAAAGAAGCAGATGATTATTGGCAGAAATAATCATTTGACTGGATAGTTTTTAAGCCCATCCAACAACCAGATTTTTTTAATTGAGTGTTTTGATTTAATTCAATATAAAAAAGATTCCAACATTGCACCATATCCCAAGGGGAGCTGAATTTTTTAAATCAAAAGATCGCTATTTAGGCGATTTTTAGGTAAAATAAAATATATGGAAAACATTAAAGATAAAATTAAAAACGGTAGCCGTGAAATAAAAAAAGAGATTCTAGAGAAAATATCTGGTTATATATTAACCGCTTTTGGATTGGTAGCGGCTCTTGCTTGGAATGAAGCTATAAAAGGTTTGATAGAATATTTTTTTCCGATTAGTAAAAATACAATTTTAGCTAAATTTGCTTATGCTATCATACTAACTTTTGTGGTGGTTATAACTTCTATTTATTTTACGAGGTCATTAAGTAATAAAAAAGCAGAAAAATAAAACACAAATTATTTTAAACAGGTTTTAACATGTCTTGCCAGAGCTTTGTTTGTGAGATTAACTCAAAAAGAATTTTTTGCTTTGACTTTTTATTAGTTTTGATATATTTTGTCTATGGAGATACAAATGTACATTAAAAAAAATAAAACGAAGGAGGTAAAATAATATGGGGGCAAAAAGATCACGATCTTTTATTGTAGCAACGATCCTTCTCTTAACTCTGTTGGCGTCAATAGTAATCATTGTTGGAAATTACGGAATAGTAGAAAAAATAGTTACGATAATGGTTTTTTTAGTGATATTGCCTCAATTTTTAAATCTATCAGCTGACATTACTTTGCCAATAACTTTCCAGAAAAGAAAATTGTTTATTGAACAAAGAAACGGAGGTTATGATGCGTTAAGAATTGTGGAGAACCTAAACTATTATTTCACAGAACAGGGAGCAATTATAGTTAACGAATCAGCCGCTGAATTTTCAATCACGCTGATGGCAGATATAATTGATCCTAGAGCAATGAACTGTAAAATAGTTGACCAACGAGGTCACTCAATATCGTTTCAAGAGTATGGGTATTATTGGCCGAGATCGTTTGCTCTTGAAGTCGCAAGATTTATAAGAGAAAGCGATCAGGGTCTAACGAGCGCATGAGGAAGAAAGACAATGAACACATATGAAATTTTATTTTACTTGGGAATAGGGATAGGTAACCTTCTTATCTCAATAGAGTGGGCCAAGAAAGGCTTTTTGGAGACTAGTATTGATGGTATAAGGAACAAAAACGCTATGCTGGGTTGGTTTATCGTAGTTAGTACTTTCATCATAGGTGGAATAACGCATCGATTAACCGGATTTAATCCAACAAGCATTTATGGAATAGTGCTAGTTTCTGTAGGCCCCCTGCTAATAGCTTGTGTAGTGAGAAAAATCATGCCCCCTGGTCAGCAGAAATTTAATGCGGCCAAAACAAGAATGAACTTTTGGATGCAACCAAATTATTATCAGCCAGGAAAGATTTTGAAAAAAGGAAGCGAGTTAGACGGATTCTTATGGGCTCAACAAACAATAGATATGTTTCTAGAAGCAGTGATTCCCCATAAAACCGCAACATCTCTAATAGGAAGGCTTAATTTGGCGATTTGCTACGAAGAGCTTGGTATGATGTACAGACTGATGAATAAATGGAAAGAAGCAGAAGCTTCTTATGAGAAAAGTCTGCTGTTATCAAGAAAGCTATTAGAGGATTATCCGAATACCACTATTGTTCATATTTGCTTGAGTATGGCTCTTTTCCGAAAAGCGGAGATGAATCACGCCCTTAGTAATTTTGAAGAGGCAGTCAATGGGTACCAGGAAAGCATTGAAGCCGATACAAGCGATGAGCTTCTGACCAAAGATTTACTTAAAAAAGCACAAATGCGTCAAAACTAAACCTCTCTATACAACTTAACACCACATCCTAACGGTGTTTTTTTATTTAATTATTTATTAAATATGAATTAATATTGTTTATAAATTAAAAAGATGGAATTTAATATATAAAAAAATAAAGAGTGTGTTAGGGAGGCGGGGACTTGTTTTAAAAGAAGAAAAAAGGTATGATGAGAATATAGACGTTTTAAGAGTTGGGAACTACAAATAGTTACCAGATTGTCTCATTAGGAAAAAGAAAATATGCGAAAAACTATTTGCAACTCATTGTTACTAGGAGTTGCTTTTTATTTCAAAAAAATATGATTCCAAGATTTAAAAAAGTTAAAAAAATAGTAAATCAAAAGCTCAACAAAGAGCAGTTTTTAGAGGAGCACAATAAATTATCTCCGGTCAACCTAGAGGCAACGATTTCTTTGCTTTCAAGATTTGAATCAGAAAAACCATCGCTTTTTAAGGGCAATAATTGGTCTATAGATAAAATTAGAAGACCTTTTGTTTTTTGGCTTACCTCTTTGGCATCAGAAGAAAGAGAAAAAATTAATAGACAAGCTTAGAAAAACAAATCTCTAATATTGTTTAATTAAAAAAAAGTAAAAGCTTGAATATATTGTTTGATATTTTGTATTAAGTTTTTAACATTGACAAGATTGGCAGAGATAATACAATAATATAAAGATTATTTTAAAAGCGAGAAAGCTAGTCGACTCGCCAACTAAAATATTAAAAACATTTTATTAACAAAATGGCCACAAAAAAGAAGGCAAAACCAAAAGCAAAGAAGGTTGTTGCCAAGAAAGGTTCTAAGAAATAATTGTGTTATTTCAGTTTAGATTTTTAGTAGAAGTCAACTTTCTCGTTTTGTTTAAAAAATTAAAAACAATAAACGATTGTAAATACTTTTTTAGATAACGAAGAAAGAGCAAAAGGAGGAGGTTGATAAAAAAAGAGAGGAAATTGATTTTCTCTCTTTTAGTTTTGTAAAACAAAAAGAAAGACATTTAATTCATAATATTTGATAAAAAAAGTCTAAAAAATTGCTATTTTAATGATTTTTTGGTACAAAAGAGTATAAACTATTTAATTTATTGTAGAATAATATGTCACAGAGTAAAAAACAAAGGAGAAAGAATAGGTTGAAAAAAAGGGCATATAAAAATGTCATTAAAAGAAATAAATAAAAAGATCCCAATTTAGGGATTTTTTTGTTAAAATAATATAATGGTGAATAGAGAAAAACAAATATTAGAAATAATAAAAGAGTTTTACGACAATTTGCCAAAATTTCCAGACGGAAGAATTGATTATTCAAATTCCAACATCGCACCAGTTGTTATTGTTTTTATTCAGTACAAGAAAAAACTTCTTTTATTAAAGAGGAGTGAAAAAGGATTAAACTACAATGGTAAATGGAGTGTGGTTGCGGGCTTTCTTGATGAAGTGAGGTCAGTTCAAGATAAAGTCATAGAAGAAGTACAAGAAGAAGTAGGAATACAAAAAGATGACATTCTGAGTATCCACATTGGGAAGCCATATCACTTTGAGGATGAGGAAATAGGCAAGACCTGGGTTAAGTGTCCTGTTTTGATAAAATTGAAAAGTCAGATCCATCCAAGATTAGATTGGGAGCATGATGAATATAGATGGATTGAAGAAGAGGAGTTAAGAGAATTTGATATAGTTCCTAGCATTGAAAAAAGCTTAGATTATGCTTTGAAGTAAAACTTAAATTTTTAAGAGTAGAGTAGTTTTTAAAAATCGCCAATTAAGCGATTTTTTGATAGAATAAAAGCATTATGGCTAACAAAGACATTATTAGTCAATTAAAAAAATCTCAACTTTCTGGTAGAAGTGGATCGGATTTTCCTACTGGCTTAAAGTGGGAAATGGTTAAAAAAACTAAAGCTAAAAGAAAATATATTGTTTGTAATGGTGCGGAGGGCGAGCCAGGAGTCTATAAAGATTATTTTATATTAAAGAATTATCCAGAAGAGGTTGTTGATGGAATAAAGATAGCTTTGGCTACAATAGATAATAGCTCAGCTTTTCTTTATTTAAAAAAAGATTATTTTGATAAATTTGAAAATAAATTAAAAAGACTAATCGGAGATAGTTATATTATGTTGATTAAAAAGAGAGGAGGATATTTGGGTGGGGAAGAAACATCTGTTTGTGAGGTTATAGAGGGAAAAAGAGCAGAGCCTAGAATAAAACCTCCACATGTTTCTGAAAAAGGTGTTTTTAATTTTCCAACCCTAATTAATAACGTAGAGACCTTTTATTATGTTTCAAAAATTGTTCATGGAAAATATGATAAAACTAGATTTTATACAATATCTGGTAAGGTAAAAAATCCAGGAGTATTTCAATTACCAATTCATTGGTCTATTAAAAAGATTTTACAAGAAACTAAGAATTATCCCAAATTTAATTTTTTTGTTAAAGTTGGTGGAAAAATGACGGGAGAAATTTTGCTATTTAAGGAATTGAATAGTCCAGCCAATGGAGCTGGAGCCATTATTGTGTATAGAGCCACAATCAAACCAGCGAAATTAATGGAAGAATTATCAGAATTTTTTATGAATGAAAATTGCGATAAATGTGTTCCATGCAGAGAGGGAATTTATAGAATTAACGAAATGTTTAGAAAGAAAAAGCTAAATAAGAAATTACTTGATGATATAATTTTTGTTTTAGAGAAAACAAGTCGTTGTTCCTTGGGAAGAGGAGCAGCTTTTTCTTTTGAAAGCATTAAGAAACTCTACTAATGAAAAGTTTTATTGTTACTATTGATCAAAAAAGGATAAAAGCGAAAACAGGACAAACTGTTTTAGAGTTGGCACAAAAAAATAATATTGATATTCCTGCTCTTTGTTATCATCCTGATTTAAAAACTAGAGGAAGTTGTAGGCTTTGTTTAATTGAAATAAAAGGGAAAAAAGGGTTACACACTTCTTGCTCTATCCGAGTAGAGCCAAATATGGTTGTTATTACTGATTCTCCTGAGATTAGGAGGGCGAGAAGGGTTAATTTAGAATTAATTTTTGCTCAACATAAAGAAGAATGTGTTGATTGTGGATTAAATCTTAATTGTAATCTATTAAAATTAGCCAAAGAATATGAGGTTGATATTCATAGATTGGTAGACAGAAAAACAAAATATCGTTCCATTCAATTTGGACCATCTATTTTCTTTGATAGATCTAAGTGTATTGATTGTGGTAATTGTGTAGAGGTATGTGAAAAACAAGGAATAGGATTTTTAGAGACCAAAGAAGGGGGGCATAATTTTCAGATAATTCCTTCTGCTAAAAAGAATATAGATTGTATTTATTGTGGTCAATGTATTGTGCATTGCCTTGTTGAGGCGCTTAGAACAGTTAATGACTTGGAGAAAGCAGAAAAACTTTTGAATCAAAAAAATAAGATTGTTGTTTTTCAATTTGCTCCCTCTATACGTACTAGTATTGGAGAAGAATTTGGGATGAAGCATAGCTCTGTTGTTACTGGTAAATTGATTGCTGCAATTCGTAAGCTTGGGGTTGCTGAGGTTTTTGATGTTAGTGTTGGCGCTGACTTTACTACAATTGAGGAGGCTAATGAATTAATAGAAAAGTTGGAAATGGATGATTTGCCTTTGTTTACTTCTTGTTGTCCAGCATGGGTTAAGTACGTTGAATTTTATGAACCAGAGTTTATGAAAAATTTAACTACAGTTAGATCTCCTCATATAATTTTGGGAGGATTAATTAAAAATTATTGGGCTAAGAAAAAAAACATTGATGCCAAGAATATATCAGTAGTTTCTGTAATGCCTTGCGTGTCTAAAAAATATGAAATTGAAAGAAAGGAAATGAATATTGATGGATTAAGACCAGTTGACCATGTTTTAACAACCAGAGAATTGGCTCATTTTCTAAAAAAGAAAAAAATTGATTTGACAACCATTAAAGAAGAAAAGCCTAGTTTAATGTTTGGAAGCGCAACTGGTGGTGGCATTATTTATGGTGCTAGTGGGGGAGTTATGGAGTCTGCTTTAAGAACTGTCCATCATAAATTAACTAAAAGAAAATTGCCTAAAATTGAATTTAAAGAAGTTAGAGGAGCGAGTGGTTTTAAAAAAGCCTCTGTGAAGATTGGAAAAAGGACATTAAAGATAGCTGTTGTGAATGGAATTAATAATGCTAAAAAAATACTAGAAGAACTAAAAGAAAATCCTTCAAAATATGACTATGTAGAAATTATGGCTTGTCCTGGAGGATGTATTGGCGGAGGTGGGCAGCCTATTCCCAATAATGCAGAGATAAGGATCAAGAGAGCCAAGGGTCTATACAGTATTGATCAGAAAAAAGAAATTAGATTATCTGATCAGAATTTGATTGTTAAGAAGATATATAAAGAGTTTCTTAAAAAGAATAATGTTTATAAGCTTTTACATACTAAATATTATTCAAAGAAAAAAGAAGTAAAATGATCAAAATACAAGCCATTACAATTCAAAAACAAGCTATTGTTCAGTTGATTCAATTCAGTGCCTTATTGGTTTTTTCAATTTTTGCTCCCTTGTTGAAGATGCAAAGTCTAACTGGTCCTTTGGTTAACGCCACTTTGTTTTTAAGTACTGTTTTATTGGGAGTCAGGCAAGGTATTTTGATAGGTTCCGTATCCAGTTCTGTTGCTTTATCTATAGGATTGCTTCCTATATTTTTGTCCCCAATGATCCCATTTATTATTATTAGCAATATGCTTTTAGTTTTAGTATTTGATTATTTGAGAAGAAAAAATTATTGGTTGGGTGTAGTTTCAGCAAGTCTTAGCAAATTTTTATTCTTGTTTTTAACAAGTTCTGCGGTGATTAATTTTTTAGTTAAAGAAGAGATGATTATTAAGTTATCAAGCATCATGGGAGTTCCACAGCTTTTTACCGCGCTAACAGGGGGAGTCATTGCTTTTGGTGCATTGAAGATTATTAAAAAAGTATAAGATGGAAAAATTGATTCAAGAAAAACAAAAAGCAATAGAAGTCTTAGAGAGAATTGTTCAACAAAGAAAATTTTCTAGTATTTTTATTGTTCTTGCATTCTTTTTTTCAAGAGTAATCGCTAAGAATTTTCCAGAATATGCCATAGTGGGAAATTTAATATTGATTTCAGTAATTTTTATTGTTTTATCAATTTTTCCTTTAGCCTATTTTGTAAAACAAAAAAAAGAATCTTTGTCCAGTGGCCAAATTTATTTTATTGTAGCTATTGATTTCACCATAGAGTTGCTTTTGTTATTGTTTGTGTTTTATCTATCAGCACCGATAATGATTCATTATTTTGGTAATGTGATCTTTGTTGTTGGGATGTCTCTTATTTTATATAATATTCTTTCTAACCCTATTTTTAACAGTAAAAAATACAACACTTTCTTTTTTGTTTTAAGCTGTATTTTTTTGTTTTTATTCTGTTTCCTGGAATATTTTAATCTCTATCCTGCTTACAGCCTAGGCTCTATTACCATTGTTAATTCTAATAGAATAATTGTCAGTTCTTTTTTATCTAGTTTTGTTGTTTTATTTACTATCCATGTTTACACGAATAATTTTTGGGAAATGTTTAGGAAGCAGGCCAGAGAGCTGGAAGATTTAAATGAGAGCTTGGAAGAAAGAGTGTCTCAAAGAACAGAAGAGTTGCAAGATGCCAAATCTGTTTTAGAAGTGAAGGTAAGAGCTAGGACTAGAGAGTTGGAGGAGTTAACTCAAAACCTAGAAAAAGATGTTCAAGAAAGAACAAGGGAATTGCAGAATAGAGTTGATGAACTAGAAGGGTTTCATAAACTTGTTGTGGGAAGGGAATTAAAAATGGTAGAGCTAAAGGAAA
>JBDRFX010000011.1:0-2151 GCA_043818355.1 Patescibacteria group bacterium | reverse complement strand
TATTTAGAAGTATTTCCACAAGAAGCAGATTTTCATGCAGAAATGCTTCGCCATCATTATGATGGAATGACTCCTGCTTGGTCATCAGCTTTTAATTGTGGAGTAGCAAAAATGAGAAGAAGAGAATTTGAAGATGCTTTTAAATTTTTTGAAGAAGCACTTTTCTTTTTACCATCATTTGATGATGCAAGAAAAAGATTAATACAAATTTTTCCATTAACACCATTTAGAAGGAGGCAAATAACAGTGAAACAAATGACCGAAGTTGGTATACAAGCTGTCAGACAAGGTCAAGCAGAAGTAAATGCTTTACAAAGAGAAATTGCAAATTCGCAGACTAAATTTTGTGCAGTAGTACTTAATGAAAAACTGAAATTAAATATTCCTATTGAATGGGCATTTAATCCAGAAAATTGTCAATTTTTATCGCCAGGAGAAATTCCTGCTGATTATACTATTGTAGAAATTGGTCCAACTGCAATGCCTCTTTGTGTTAAGAAACAATAGTAATATAAATGAATGCCTGTTGTCAGATAAGGCAAATAAAAAGGAGAATAAACAATGGCTGAAGAAACAAAAATTGAAGAAGTAAAAGAAGAAAAGTTTGATGTTATTAATTTAATTGATCCTATTGAAAAAGTATTTGGCGATCAGCACGGCAGAGTGATAAAAGATTTTAATACTCATTGTAATAAAAGTATGCGAGTAGTTCCTATAGTTACAGCTCTTATAATGAGAGAGAATTATAAATTACTAAAAGATATTCGCGCTCTTCTTATTGAAATTAAAAATCAAGGAGAAGAAGTAGATATAGAAGAAGTAGAAAAAAAGGGTAGTAAAAAGAAAATAGATTTAAAGTAAAGGAGATAGAACGGTATGAGCTACAGCTATAGCGAGTCGAGCGATGAAGCGATAGTACGCACTTTAATTTATGATACTACTGATACAGTAGTGCCAGTAAAAGGCACCGATTATTACTTCGACGATGCAGAGATTACTGCTATTATTAGTCAGAATAGTAATGATCTTTGGGCTACAGCAGCCGACTTATGCCGTTCTCTCTCAGCTAAATTTGCTAAGGAAGCAATTGATCTTGGTCTTGGTAAAGGAGATTTAAAAATAGATTTAACTAAGAAGTCTAAATTTTATTATGATCTTGCTGTAGGATATGATAGAAAATCTACTGGAGGAAGTTTAGAAGAATTTATGGATTCTATGAATATTCAAGTAACGGAATATGGTGAAGATCAGAGCGAGTACGTGGGAGACTAAAAAATGAGTTTAAAAGGGAAGAAGCTTTCAGAAGAACATAAAAGAAAAATATCTAATTCAAAAAATGGGCATAAACATTCTAATGAAACTAAAAAGAAAATATCTAAGGCAATGAAAAATCATAAATGTTCCGAGGAGACAAGAAATAAAATAGGCAAGGCAAATAAAGGAAAGAAACGCTCTGAAGAAGCAAAGAGAAAAATAAGTAAGGCAAATAAAGGGCGTATATGTTCTGAAGAAACAAAAATTAAAATAAGTAATATATTAAAAGGAAGAATTATTTCTAAAAAAACAAGAAAGAAAATGAGTGATTCTTGTAAAGATCGAAAAAAAATGTCTGAAGAAACAAGAAATAAAATATCAAATGCTCTAAAAGGTAAAAAACGTTCTGAAAAGCATAAAAATAATATAAGAAAATCTCTAAAAGGTAAAAAACGTTCTAAAGAAATAAGAAATAAAATGTCATTATTAGCTATTCAAAGAATAAAAGAAAATCCAAGAATTGCTGATTGCTATGGACATCAAGGCTACTTTTATTCGAAGAAAAATAAGAAAGAAATTCATTATAGAAGTAGTTATGAGTTGACTGCTTATAATATTCTTGAGCAATTATCTAAGGTGAAGAATTATGAGGCAGAGCCATTTTCAATTAAATATAATTGTTTTGGAAAATTTCATAGAACTTTACCGGATTTATTGGTTACTTATACTGATGGTACAAGAGAATTAATAGAAGTAAAACCTGAATATAAATTAAAGGGTAAAATCGAAACATTAAAATTTTTGGCTATGGAAGATTATTGTAGAAATAATAATCTTGAATTTTCAATATGGACTGAAAAAGAATTATTTGGAAAATAAAACAATGATTCTCGATCA
>JBDRFX010000010.1:0-24537 GCA_043818355.1 Patescibacteria group bacterium | reverse complement strand
TTTAAGTTTATACTAATCCCATATTCTTTCTAACTTCTTCCATTGTGGAACTGGCTATTACACGAGCTCTGTCGGCTCCTCTTTTTAAGGTTTCTGTAACATATACATCTCTTGAAGATAGCTCTTTATATTTTCTTCTAATTGGTTCTAGTCCATCAGCCAATACTTTCACAAGAGATTTTTTTAGATCAGCATAATTCTTTTTAGCAAATTCTTTTTCTAGTTCAGGAATAGTTTTTCCAGAAAAAGCAGAATAAATAACTAAAAGATTTGATATTCCAGCCTTCTTTTTGGAATCATATTTTATTGTTTTTCCGGTATCTGTAACAGCTGAATAAATTTTCTTCTTGATTGCCTTGGGGTCGTCCAAAAGGAAAAGGCAAGATTCTGGAGTAGATTTTGACATTTTCTTTTTAGGATCTTTGAGAGACATTATTTTAGCACCTGTTTTGGTAAACATCACCTCTGGTATTTCAAAAGTTTTGCCGAAAGTGCTGTTGAACTTTTTAGCAACAGTACGAGTTAACTCAACATGTTGTTCTTGATCTTTGCCCACAGGCACTATATTGGTTTGGTATAGAAGAATATCAGCTGCCATTAAGATGGGATAGTTAAACAACCCTGCTCCAACATCTTTATACTTTTTAGATTTTTCTTTAAATTGAATCATTCTGTTTAATTCTCCTATTTGGATAAGAGTACCTAAAAGCCAAGCTAGTTCAGTATGCTCTCTGACGTGGGACTGAATAAAGATAATAGCTTTTTCTGGATCTAAACCACAAGCTAAATATTCCATAGCCTTACTTTTAACCTGTTCAGGAAACTTATTTGCATTTTGAGGAACAGTTAAACCATGAAGATCTACAATGGAGTAAATGCATTCATTTTCTTCTTGAAGATCAATCCATTGCTTTATGGCTCCAATGTAGTTTCCAATATGTAATTGTCCTGTTGGCTGAATGCCAGAAAATATTCTCATTATTTTAATATTATATTTTAAGTATATTACACTTCTATAATTACGGGAAGGATCATTGGCTTTCTTTGAGTTTTTGTCAAAAAGAATAATCCAATTTTTTTTCTAATTTCTTCTTTAACATTAGTTAGGTTAACTGCATTGCCAGAGCCAGTAGTTTTATTGATTATGTCTATTACTTTCCCCCTTGTTTCTTTTAGGAGATTTTTAGATTCTCTTAAATAGACAAAGCCTCTAGATATAATGTCTGGAGATCCTTTAACTCGGCCAGTTTTTCTGTCTATTATAACCACAATAACAAACATTCCGTCTTCAGCTAATATTTGTCTATCCTTTAAAACAACCTCTCCAACATCACCCACTCCCAATCCATCTACCATCACAGGCTCTGAAGGTACGGATTTATCGCTAATGAAGAATCTACTATTTGTTAGTTCAAGAACTTGACCATTCTCTGCTACAGCAATGTTTTTTTCAGGAATACCAATGCTTTGAGCTAATTTTGAATGACTAATAAGCATTGAGTGTTGTCCATGAATAGGCATAAAGAATCTTGGCTTTATTATTTCTAGTATTGTTTTTAATTCTTCTCTCAGTCCATGTCCTCCAGCATGAATGTCCATCATTTTATAATGAAAAACATCAGCTCCTTGTCTTAAGATGTTATCTTTTAAAAATTGAACTGCTCTTTCGTTTCCTGGCACTATAGAAGAAGATAAGATAACGACGTCATTTTTTCTTAATTTGATGCTTTTATTCTCTTTATTTACGATTCTCATTAGGGCTGCAGAAGTCTCTCCCTGAGCTCCAGTGCAAACAATTGTTAATTTGTTGTCGGGAATGTTTCTTATTCCTCCCTTTTTGACCAAAGTTCCTTTTTTTGATTTTAAATATCCAAGATATTTTGATATTTCAGTATTAGCTTTCATAGAATAACCTTCAACAAGAACTTTTCTTCCATATTTTTCTGATAAAGTAATCACTTGTTGTATTCTATTCAAGAGAGAAGAGAATGTAGCTGTTATAATTTTACCTTTAGATTTTTCAAAGATAATTTCTAAATTTTTAAAGACTTCTTCTTCTGAGAAGGAGTGTCCTTCTTGTTCGGCTCCAGTTGAATCAGACATTAAGAGCAATGTTGGAGAGCTACCAATTCTTTTGAGCTTATTGAAATCAGTTGGTTCATCGTTAACTGGATGCAAATCAAACTTAAAATCAGAAGTATGTATTATTCTTCCTATGGGAGTAGTGATTATTAGACCCATATTGTCAGGAATACTATGATTTTGTTTAAAGAATTCAACTTGAAAAACCCCAATTTTAATTTTTGAACCATTTTTTACATCATTAAGAATCAGTGGAGGCATATTAGGGAAATCCTTCTGCCTTTTCATAATAATCCCTTTTGTAAGAGGAGAGGCATAGATTGGAAGATTTCTTCTCCAAACTTTATCAATGATATGAGGAACAGCACCAATATGGTCATAATGTCCATGAGTAAAAACAGCTCCAACAATATTTTTCTTTTTTTCTTTTAAATATGTTATGTTTGGAATAACATAATCAATACCATGCATTGTTTCTTCTGGGAAACTTAAGCCCATATCAATGACTAAAATTTGGTCTTGATATTCCAATAGAGTCATATTTCGCCCAACTTCACCAAGCCCTCCTAAAGGGATGATGTTTATTTTTTGTTTTTGTATTTTTTCCATAGTGCCGAGAGTGGGAGTTGAACCCACATAGAATTGCTTCTACAGCAGTCTGAGTGCTGCGCGTTTGCCAATTTCGCCATCTCGGCTGAAAGTGAATTTTAAAAGCGAAATCATTTTAATGATTTGCTTGACTTTCGTTTTGAATTTCTTTGATTTGGGCCATGATTTCTGGCCCAAAAACAGGATGTTTAGCAGAGAGATAAATATGTGATTTTAGCCATTCTTGCTTGTTGCCACATTCAAGCCACTTGCCTTGGATTTCGCAACCAATAATTTCTTTTCCATCAGCTATCATTCGTTGAAGATTTTCGGATAAAACTATTTCTCCTCCCTTGCCCGGTTTTCCTTCTGAAAGATATTGGAATACCTCAGGAGTTAAAATATATTTTCCTACCACCGCTAAATTTGATGGAGCTTCTTCAATTGATGGTTTTTCAACCAAACTCTTTATTTTATATGTATTTTCTCCATTTTTCTCTACTTCAGCGACTCCATAATAAGGAAGTCTTTCTTTTGGTATTCTGCATAAAGCTATTACTGGTTTTTGATATTTTTCATATGCTTTTATTAGTTGCAGAAGACAAGGGGTTTCAGATTCCACCACATCATCTCCCCAGAGCGCAGCGATAGGACCGTTCACTTCTCTTTTGGCTTGCAAAAGGGCGTGTCCGTCGCCAAGAGGTTCTTTTTGAATAACCTGAGAAAATGAAACCTTGCGAGAAATTTCTTCTGTTTTGCTTAGTTCGTTGAGAATTTTGTTTTTCTGTCTTTGCTCTAGAATTTTAGTTAGTTCGGGTGACTCTTCAAAGTATTTTTTAAGATAGTCAGTAATTTCTATTTTTTTAGGATTGGTAACAAAAATAATCTCTTCAATTCCAGAGCTAACAGCCTCTTCAATGATATATTGAAGAACAGGTCTGTCAACCAAAGGAAATAACTCTTTTGGTAATATTTTACTTAAAGGTAAGAATCTTGTTCCCAAACCTCCAATAGGTATAATTGCTTTCTTAATTTTATTCATTTTTTTAAGAAATTTAAGTTTTTCGGCATTGATTTTAATGGTTTTTCAAAACGTAATGTCGGTATGTCTGAATAGTTATTATTCTTTATCCAGCCATTTTGGGTGTAATAATAGCAGGCTCCTTGCATTTTTTCAAATAAATCATATATTCCTTTGCAGTTTTTGCTAATCCAATTAGCCATTATCAATTCTTTTTGAGAAGGATTAATTGTAATATGACCGTAATGCGCTGGAATAATTACAGAGTCTCCTTTTTTAGCTTCAACAACAAAAACATCTTTTATCTTTCCATTTTCTACTTTCTGGGCTAAGAATATTGCTTCACCCTCTAAAACCATATATAACTCATTAAAATCTTTAGGATGATCATGTCCTTTAGTTTTTACAAACTCTTTACCAAGCATATTGGAAGGAATGACAGTAACGTCATAAACTAAACCATCTTTTTTTTCAACTGATCTATACATATAATAGAGTTCTAGGTTCTCAGCTGTTTTAAGCCATTCTTTGTCATAAATAACGGCTTTCATGTCGTTTAGTCGTCTAATGTTAGGCGTTCTGTTTTCTAAATTCATTTGAGTATTCTTTTTGTTTTAATATACCAATCTTCTATATCACTCAATCTTCTTGAGGGATCAACCAATGTGTCAGTTTCAATTCCCTTAATTTTAGGAGAAACCAAATAAAGATAATCAGGATTATATAGAAAGATAGCTGGGTTATCTTTAATAATAATTTCTTGTAGTTTTTCTAATTTGTCTATTTTGGATTCTTCATCAAAAGTTTGACGAATTTCTTCTAATATTTTATCTGCTTCTTTATTTTCATAAAGACAAAGATTCAATCCAGGATCTTTCTTTTGGGAGGAATGCCAGAATGGGAATGGATCTGGAATGAGATTTAGCACTTCACCAAATAGCAATATTTCATAGTTTCTTTTTTTAATTACATCTCTTTCTAGTGTAGCAATGTCTAGAGCAGTAATAGTTATTTTGATTCCAACTTCTTCTAGTTGCCTTTTTAATAAGTTAGCTGTTTTGACGAGCAATGGTTGATCAACTGTTATTAAAGAAAAGCTTAGGTCAAAAAATTCTTCTTGAGTGTTGCATAATTCGTTTAATTTGGCCATAGTGTTTTTTCCGACAGAGCCAGTTCCCGATTTCAATCCAGCAGGATCTAAAATATCCTTCCTATATTTTTCTTGAAAATTAATGACAGCCCTTTTAGTTTTGGGGCCAAAAGTTCCTGTAATTTCTCCTTCGGGATAAACATCTGTTCCTCCAGCTATTGGGTTTGCCAAACATTTTTGAAGTTCTGTAACATCATTTCCTTTGGAACCCGTGCTAAGCACTTTTTGAAATTGAAAGGAAGTTGATTTTTTAAGTGTTTTTTGAAAATATCCTTCTTCGTTTTTAACAAAGCCTATTCCCTCTAAGGTTTTTATTGCCGCCTCAGCATTGAACTCAATAATATTTTCTGGGTTTTTGGCATTATATATTTCTGGCATAACCGGAGAACTTACAACGCTACCATAGCCCGCTAAGACGGTTTGTATAATTTCTTCTTTATTGATGATTTGAGCAAAGGCTTCTCTAACAGATTTATCGGCTAAAGTTTTAGATTTTTCTTGATTTAAGAAAAGAGAGAAATATCTAGGAAAGGAAAAAGAATATATTTTAAGACCCAAGTCAAAACTTGGTAGATCGTCGAGTGAAGAAAGTGCAAATCCTTTTATTTCTCCCGTAAAATAGCTCTTTAATAAATCTTCTCGAGATTCAAAAAAATAGAATGATATATTTTTAATATTTGGTCCTGCCTCAAAGTATTTTTTGTTAGCAATAAGATGAATTGATTTTATAACCCCCTGATCATTTTCTGCGAGAGACTCTATTTTATAAGGACCCGATCCGATGGCTTTTAAATTATAGTTATTCAAAGGGAAGTTGTCTGGAGAAATAGATTTCCAAATATGCTTAGGAATAATTTTTACCGTGCAATATTCTAAAAATATGCTTGATGTGTTTTGAAGAGTAAATCTAATTTTATTTTCACTGACTTGACTGATGTCTACTCCAAGCCACCTTACTCTTTGCGGGCTCTTAATTTCAGGATCTTGGATTGTTTTAATAGTAAAAATAACGTCGTCAATTGTTAATGGTTCTCCATCGTGCCAGAAAATATTATCTTTCATTGTGAATTCATAGATTGAGCCATTTTCTAATATTTCATAGCTTTCAGCTAACTCGGGAACAAGATTTCCATTTTCATATTTCATTAAGCCAGAGAAGATAAGTTCAACTAAATCTCTATCAACGTCATTGGCTTGAGCATATATGGGATTAATAAAACGAGGGGAGCCGAGCATTCCTTCAGAATAGTCACCACTAAAAGCTGGTACAACGTGAGTGTGATTTAGATAAGAAGTAATAATTATAAATGATAAAGAAGTAGTAGCCAAAAACGAAAGAATGCAAAAAACAATCTTTTCTTGCTTGTTTAAAATTGTCAGAAGCTGTTGCCACTGAGATTTTGTCGGCCAAGTTTTTTTAGCCGATTTTGTTTTGGAAGAGTCAGGCATTTTCAGAAGTTTAAGTTAGAAAAATAGGTTAGCTAAAGCTAGGGCGAAGAAAATAATAATTAAAATACAAGTTAGCCCAAAAATATTTTTTTCTACCCCTCTTCTGGTAGAATAAAAACCACCTTCTCCTCCCCACAAGGAACCAAGAGCAGAGCCTCTTTGTTGTAAGAGGATAAATATAATTATAAGTATAGAAACAATTATTTGAGCTGGTTGCAAGTATTGTAAATAATCCATATGTTTAAAATTAATCTTTGTGTCCGACAAAGAGATTTATACCCCAAACTACCATTGTTGTCCAGAATAGAGGCGTTAATCCAGCAATTGTTAATTCAGGAAAAACTACATCTATAGCCCAAATCATGGCCATATTAATTACTAACCCAAACAAACCTAGGGTCAAAATTCTTATAGGGGTAGTTATGGCACTTAGTATGGGCTTGATGAAAGTGTTAATGAGTCCTAAAAATGTTCCTACCAAAACAAATACATGCCATTTTTCTGTTAGTTGTATACCGAATATTTCAGATCCAGGGATTAATTGAAGCGCTACGCCTGGTACAAAATGAACAGCAACATATATTCCCAAAATACCAGCAATTGATTTTAAAATTATGCGGTTAATCATGTTTTTAGTTTTTATATTACGATATTGAATTTTATCAAGATAGAGCTATTTTAGCAAGGTCTTTTTTCTTAATAATTTATGATAAGAAATGGCAAAACGATGAGACTCATCTCTCAGCTGAATAATGAGATTAAAAACATCTCTTGGCTGGTCTTTCAATAATATTGGTTTTTTGGCTTTTTCTAGAAAAAGTTCATTGTTTTTCTTTGCTAGAGAAATAATGGGAGCTTTTATTTTGAATTCTTTTTTAATACTTAGAGCAGAATTAAGTTGTCCCTTTCCTCCATCAATTAGAATTAGGTCTGGTTTGGGCCAATTGTTATGAAGTCTTCTTGATAAAACCTCTTTAATCATGCCCGTATCATTAGGACCTTCAATAGTTTTTATTTTAAATTTTCTATATAAAGATTTGTTTGATTTGCCTTTTTCAAAAACAACCATTGAGCCCGTAGCTTGTTGTCCTTGGATATTGGAAATGTCATACGCCTCTATTCTATTTATATTTTCTTTGGTTTTAAGGATTTTTTGTAAATATTTTTCTGTTACTTTCCAATCAATTTCTATTCTTTCAAAATATGGGCTTATATATCTGGTGTGAGCCATAATGTTTTCTAGAGCCCAGATTTGATCTCTTGTTTTAGCTGCTGTTTCATAATCTTGTTTCTTGGCCAATATCTTCATTTCTTTTTTTAGATTATTTAAAACAGACTTATTCTTTCCTTCTAAGACCTTAATAATTTTTTTAATGTTTTTTTTGTACTCTTGTTTGTCTGGCTCGGGTCCTGGACACAATTTTAAATAACACCAAGGACATTTGGTTTTAGGATGTTTTTTGACTGTATAATAGGGGAATGCTCTTCTTAAAATTCTAAGAGTATGTTTTAAGGCTCTAGAATCTGTAAATGGTCCAATCTGTTTATCTTCGGCGCTTGTTTTGTGGGATACATATACTCTTGGAAATTCTTCCTTAGTGATTTGAATGTAGAAGAAGCTTTTGTCATCCTTCCACATTACATTATATTTTGGTTTGTACTTTTTAATTAATTGAGATTCTAAGATTAAAGCTTCTATCTCAGAGTTGGTTTTAATAAAACCAATTTTGTTGGACTGATCAGTAAAGAATTTATCTTTGAAGTTGTTTTTTAAGAAATGATCTTTGACCCTGCTTTTAATATTTATAGCTTTTCCTATATACAAAAACTGTCCATTGTTTTTGAACGCATAGACACCTGTTGTTTTGGCAAGTTTTGATATTTCTTTTTTGGGAATTAATTTAAACTTATCCATTAGTAAAGTTTACTTTGTTTTGAATTTGTAATCAAAAAAGCCTTGAATTAAGGCTTTTTTGATTTCTTTTCAGATAACAATTTTTTATTAGCTAAAAAGAAAAAGGTGGGGAAATGATGCTTAGCCATATGCTTCCGTTGGGGCAAGTTCGGGATTTATAATCCCATGCTCCAATGTAACCTTATAGGCATGTAGCGGTCCGTCAAAGGCGAATCGCAATGTTATTCTAACAAGGAAAACTTCGGCTGGTTCTATAGTTTTTCCAACGCTCCATCGCATATCTTCTCGTTCGTCTCGTAAGTTATCTGAAGCAGACAACCATTGGTCAGTTTGAGGATCAATGATTTGGATAAACGCAACAGCAACATCGTTGAAGGGACCGCTTCTGTCCGAATCATATATCCATTCTCCGGTATCAAGATCTTCAATTTTAATACGAAGAGGCACATGATAGGGTATTGGTCCACGATTTATTATTGACACATCATGATTTATCGTGGTCCCAGGAGAAGCGTCTTCTTCCCATTCAAAGAAATTAACGAAAATGGGATCTTGCATTTTTACGTTTCCTTCGCCAGGTATAAGATGCCAGACGAACTGGAGTAATCCTCCATCTGCTGAAACTTCTATCACTGTACAGGTAAGGAGTGTTGCCAGGAGGGCAATCGCTATGACTCTTTTTCTATTTGTCATCAGAATCGTTATTATCATATTGTATTTCTTTATTTTTGTCAAGACCAATTGAGTTAATACGAAAAAGACCGTCAATATATGACAGTCCTTTAATAAATCGTTTAATATGCTCTATTCTTCTACTGGAGACTCTGGTGTTGTTTCGTCGGGTAGTCCCAATGGTTCTTCTGGATATTCTTCGCTTGAAGGCTCTTCAGTCTCTAATTCTGGTTCAGGCTCTGGTTCAGGTTTTGCCTCACAAACATCCATACTATAGTGTTGATCATATTTTGTTCCTACATTTTGAGCACAATATCCTGATTTACAATCTTCAGGCTCTCCACAATCTCCCTCTCCTATCTCGCACGGACAATTAGCGGAACAGTAGTCCCAGGCCCAAAGTCTGTGTAAGTGGCAGGTTCCTTCTTTGCTAATAATAGTGAAGCTTTTATCTGTTGTGTCATATATCTTTGAATTGGTAGAATCCGTGATTGTTAAACTAACATTTTCAGATCTTGCTATTCCAAAAATAGAAACAAAGTATGTTGGTATTTTCCAAGAGTATTTTCCAGAAGAGGCTTCAATTCCTGATGCAATAGCACCCTTGCTATTTCCATTTACAGTTGCATATATGTTAATTGTTTCTATTCCGGTAGCTCTCCAGGTAATGTCATAGACGCTTTCTTCATTCCATTCTTTTGATCCATCGGGAGAAACAAGAGTCAGGGTTTTTTCAATAACGGGGTTTTTGGTATATATATCTAGGTAGAAACATTTTGGAGCGTGAATCCTAATTTTATCTGTTTTTGGTGTGTAGTAAGAGATTTGTGTGTAATTTTTTAAATCAAATAAATCAAAGTATTCTTGATATTTCCATTTTCCATTTTCTTCTTCATGTATATAGAACTTGGGATAGTGGCAATCTTTTTCGTCTGTTTTAGCAATTAAAACTATTTGTTGGTCTGGATTAACTTCATAATATTTTCTTTGAGCACAATTTTTTACAAACCAGTTAGCTGATTTTTGACCAGTTGATGAATAAATGGTTCCATTATCATCCGAACAAACATCTACGTCTGCGTCATATGGATTAAGTTTGTAGCCACAGTCCTGAACACAACTCTCAAAGGTTTCTTCTGCGCTACAAACGTTATCCCCACAAGAAGTTTCAGCAGAGCTAATGCTGAAATATTCATCACTGATATCAGAAATTAGTTCGTCTTTTTGACTAATTTGAATCTTCATTTTATCGCTTGTAGAAAGAACACAATGATCATTAGAAAGATTATATGTATAGCTTTGAACAGAAGCTTTTATGGGTTGTTCTGTTATGGTACAAATATTTTCATCGTTAATCATTTTTATCACAACATAATCAACATTTTTTGATTCCCAGGCAATAGTGTATTTTTCTTCTGGTTCCCATACTTCTCCGCCATTTGGGGAGGTGAGCTCAAGAGATAGCCTGGTTACGGCACCACATCCATATATTTCATTTAATTTATTTCTAGTAATTTCTCCTACAAATCCCGTTCCATAGTTTAAACCACGGTCTTCTAAGATTTCTGAATAATATTTTTCTTGAAAACCAACGACCCCAGAAGCTGTGTTTGGGCCAAAGTAGGCTCCGATAAGTTTTTCTGAATTAGGAATAAAAAATCCCTCTTCTTCTAGAGCCATTTGTAAAGCCTCAACTTCCGCTCCAGTGTCTCCATATTTTAGACTTACTCCAAAATCATGGCACCAGACTTCTGTTACTGATTCTTCTTGAGATTGTTGTAAGCCTCGTATTATAGCTTGAATTTCAGCAATTTGATTTGAAATTTCTTCAGCAGTCAAAGCCCTTACCATAGGAATTTTCATCAAAAAGGGGATGGCCACAATGGTCAAAAATATAAATGATAAAGTAGTTCTTTTAATATTCATGAAAAGCAAATTTTAATTTTTAATATATTCATATATTTTAACAGAAAAATTTAAAAATGTCCTGTGTAAAACATGACAGCTTCTAATATTAGTTTTTTTTCTTTATTTAATGAATTTTTCTAGCAAACCATTTACAATTTCAGAAATTGAAGCTAGTTGATCTTCTATGTTTTGTAATCCTAAGTTTGAAGTAATAATACTGAGGTAGTTATTACTTTCATCTTCAAGCCCGCGGGTACCATCAAGTTCTTGTTCAAAAATACGAATTTTATAATCATCTCCAGGCTCTAATCCATAGGTTAGAGAAAAGAAATTATCAGGAATCTTCCAAGAATAGGACTTTTGAGTAGCGTCAATTTTACTTACGATGCCTGCATAAAATGAAGTGGTATAATCTTGGAGTTCAATTCCAACCTGATTAATCCCCTGAGTTTCCCAAGCAATATTATAAGTTTGCCCTTCTACCCATTGTTCTCCTCCGTTAGGAGAAGTAACAGTGATGGATTTTTCTTCTAAACAAGCACCGTCGCTACAACCATATGCACAATAACTAGCTACTTTAGCCGCTTTTCCGTCACTACTACAAACATACTCCATTTGATAACAACCCTCTTTCCCGCAAGAGTCTATTGGATTCCAATTTTTATCTGAACAAAAATCAGTATATGTAGAAATATCTCCCTCTCCGCCAAGCCTCCCAGTTACGGTTCCTTTCACATAAGGTTTACTTCCGTCATCTGAATCAGTACAAGCAGTCACTGCTTCAGCGATAGTGAAATAACTGTCACTTTTATCGTAATTAACGCCCTCTTGCCAGGTTCCAGAAGCTGGTAAGGGATAGGTAAATACTCTAATTTTATACTTATCGCTGACTGGAAGATCAGGCCACTTAGAACCAATAGTCCAAGACCAACTCCTCTGCGAAGCAGGAATATTAGAAATTAGAGAATAGGAACTAGAAGTAGTTCCGTAATGGACAATGTCAATGTGAACGTTCTCAACCCCGGTAGAAGTCCAGGTAATATTATACGTCTCTCCAGCCACCCATTGTTCTCCTCCGTTAGGAGAAGTAACACCGATGGATTTTGCAGCAACAATATTAAATGATGCGTCGCTTCTATCTTCTGCTTTTGTTGTTCGATCGATAAGATGTACATAATACTGGCCAGAAGGAACTACTTTCATGTTTGTTTTTAACCAACAATAGTCAGAAGGGATAGGGTTATTCCCCACTCCATCAGGATAGGTACAGTTAGAGTCAGAGACTACCCCTACCACCCAGGCGATTGAATCATATCCAAACGATAGAATTCTTCCCGTTTTTACATATTGACCATTAATTAATTGCTCGAGATAGGCGTCAACTGATGAGTATGAGTCACTGGAATCTGGATCGCTTCCGCCCGTCCATGTAATGTATTTTAAAAAACTTTCATTGCCGGAAATAGTGTCCGTTACTTTATCTACGCTGGTCCATTTCTCTCCTCCATTAGGAGAAGTGATAGTAATGGATTTTTCTTGAATGACCGGTTTAACTGGAGTAGCAGTATATGTATACAAGTAAAAACATTGATACGCTGTAATCTTTATCTTATTAGAAGTCGGAATATAGCTTACATATTCTTCGTTGGTCATTTTGTCAGTAAGGTTAAAGTATTTTTTGTATTTCCATGTTTCATTTTCATATTCGTATAAAAAGAAGTTAGGATGCCAACACATATATTTGTCTGTTCTAGCACGGAAAAATAATCTCTCTTCTTGATTTACCTCATAGTATTTTTCTTTAGAACATCCATTCCAGACAAACCAGTCAGCTGCTCCTTCTCCCGATGTAGGATATTTGATTCCTCTACTATTTGTACATGAAGCAACATCAGAATCATAAGGTTTTACTTCATATCCACAATCCATAGGACAGGTAGAAAAAGTTTCTTCTGAACTACATTTACCATCTCCACAAGTATTATCAGGAATTGTTGTTTCTTCTTTAATACAAGCGCCATTTGAACAACCAGTAAATCCATAAGTCTTACAGCTATAAGTTGTATAGCCACAGGATTTTGGATCTTGAAGTAGTGGTTCACAAGTATAATCTCTTAGCATGTTGTCATCCATGCATACGTCAGTATTGGTTCCAGAACTATCTACGCATGTTCCTTTAATGGATAATCTTTTTTTATGATTTTCATCACCACTACCAAACCAATCAGTATTAGTACAAGTAGTTGTTTCCTTCTCTTCACAAACATCCATTATTTTATTTTGTCCATATTTTTCTCCTACATTTAATGCACAATAGCCAGTATTACAATCGGCATCTTTATCGCAATCTCCTTCTCCAGCGTCACCTTTACAATTCGAGGTAGCATAATTCCAAGACCATAGAGCTGAAGTGTGACAGGATTTTTCTACATCATTAGAATCGTTGGTTTCTTTGAGTTGCTCCTGAAGCTGGGTGATCAATTTCAACAATGAATCAATCTGCATTTGTATCTGAGAGCTAGTCGCAGCTCGTGCTGTAGAAAAACTCATGAAAACACCTAAGAAAATACAAAACAGAACAATTTTTTTAATGTTCATATATTTTTATTTAATATTTTATTTAAAATGCTTTTATTCAACTAATTATACTATTAGTTTATTAGTCTATCCTGCCTTATTTTTTGACTACAAGTCAATAGTTAATTGTGAATTTTTGGTTAGAGAAGTAAATCATGCAAATTAACTACCCCTTGTATCTAAAAATAAAATAAGCTGAGGTTACAATAAGGATAGTTATTATCTTTATGATAGATATTTTTCTCTGGGCTAAAAAATCTCTAATAACAATTTCGGTTGAAAAAGCACTTATGCCTAAAAGAAACGAGAAAAAGCCTAGCAGAAAATTATAACTTTTGAATTTGGCTGTCAGCAACAAGTTGATAAGATAAAAAGCCATGGAAACATAATAAGCATTTTTTGCCTTAAAAAATTTAAAAAATGAAATATTTTTTAATTTTTCTTTATCTGCCTCAATAAAAGAAGCATTTTTTATGTAAAAACGATAAACATAGTATATATAAAAAATTGTTAAAAGTGCTTCTGCATAGTATAAAAAATTAAAAAGTGTTTTAGAAAAGAAAAAACTAGTTTGGATTAAAATATAAAACAAAACAACAGGCAAAAAGATTTTGAAAATAATTACATGTTCTTTTCTAATTTCTAATTTAAATGATTTTCCTTTAGATAGTGACATCCGTTAAATTTTTTGAATGTTAAAACTTAAAATTATACTCTTCATTCTTGCTCTTTATAACAACCATCTTGATTACAGGTATACCAGTATTCTTCATCTGTTAATCTGCACCAGTCATTAAATTCTTTATAGCTCATATGACATGTGGCTGACCAGGTTTCAGGGTCATTGTCACCACCTTCTATTCCTTTTCCGTCTTTATCAGTAATTTCTTTCCCTGTTTCTAGTTCTTTGAATTTCACGCTAATAATTTCCATAAGCTCTTCTTGGGTATCAGCATATTTATTATTTTTTTTATAAAAAATCTCTTGAGCTACACTTAACTGTCGCATATCAGCTATTGTCCTCATCCAACTGGGTTTACAGCGAGAGCACCCAAAAGAGATAAAATGCAAACTTATTGCTAGAAACAATGTTGTTGAGACTATCAAGATTTTAACAAGAGTTGCATTAGAGATCTTTTTGTTTCTACGGTCAATAATAGCTACTATAAGTGGCAATAACACTATGGTGGATCCTGTCCCAAGAGGGACAAGACTATTTGATCCGCATATCGCCCCAAATTCATCCATAGGAAGATTATAAAAAACGACCAAACCAAACGTAGATATCAGAAGAAAGGCTTTTATTGAAAGTGGTATTGTTTTCATGTTGTTTAATTGCATTATGCCTTAATCCAAGAATCTAAAAGTAGAAAGTGTGTGGATGATCGACTTAAAACAGTATATTTAAAAACTAATAATCTCCCCTTCCCATACTGGTGGTGCTCCATTCGCTATTTTTGTCCTTTTAAGATATAATTTTCGTTCTGAAGAGATAAACTTTTCAAGTTTAATGGCGCCCTGAATGTGCATATCATCATAAACCTTGATTAAAGAACTCGTGATGGGAGTCTTGTTCATATCAATCAAATATATCTTAAAAACTTCTGTGAAAGACCAAGAAGGTGATTCATGGCTTACTGTCCAGTAGGCGATCTTGGAGCTGTCATCAGACCATAACATTGTTATAGAAACATCTTCGTCTTCCTCAACTAGAGTAATTAATTCCTCAGTATTATTAAGTGATAATAATTCCAATTTCATAGGTCCTTTAGAATATAATGTTCTGGCAATATATTTACCATTTGGCGATAAATAGAAATCCGCATTAACGTCAAAAGAATAATTGAGTAGTTTTAATTCCGTCTCTTTTTCTGTCTGTAAATCTAATTTGAATATCCTATAATTTTTAAGCATATACAAATTTTCAATATCACCAATCCATTCTGATTTCTTATAAATTACAAATTCGCTCGTTGCACCAATTTCCGCTTTACCAGGAATCGAAGTAATGATTTTTCCCCTTAAGGTTTCTTCCAATTCTTCTGTAGTTTGTTGTGATTCCGGTGAAGCTCTTTCACCAATAAAGAGCAATGTGACGATAAAGCCAAAGATTAAAATTAGAATAATTAATTCGTGTTTATAAAATCTCTTTCGGGGCACAGGAAGAGAAGAAATTGCTTTTTGGTTTAGCCATCGATGAGCAAAGAAGAATAGGATAGCGCTTGAAATTGCGGTTAACAAAAGATTTAAGCTAAAAGTTTTCAATTGAAATTCAGAAGATAAAATCGAAAACAAGAAGCCTACAATAGGTATTAAAACGAAAGAAATTACAATTTTTTTAATTTCTGTTTCCTCGATATCGGTTTTTTTGAACACATAGTCTATAGCAGTTTTAAGACCAATAAGATAAGCTATCAAGGAAGATAAAAAGAGCATTAAAAGGGGGTTAAAAGGAATAAAAAGCATTCCTATTATAGCCACATAGGATCCTAAGAACTTGCCAGCAAAAGCAGTTGTAAGCCATAAAGTAGAAATAATCCACAAAAGAGATTTTTGAGATGATTGTTTGTTATTCATAAATTCTAATTAAATTATTAATTCCAATCATATTTATTATTCCAAAAACCTAAAAGTAGAAATTATTCTGTCAATCTTTTTGAATTTCTGGTTGGAAAGAATCATTTATTTTAATATTAATTGGAATTACTTGATTTATTTTACCATTTTTAATTAAAACTTTGACTATTTGTCCTTTTTTGACACTTTCAGAAAATTGTTGATCAAAAACAAAGTTTCCTAAAGAATAAAAAATCCAACCATTTTTGTATTTTTCCATTGGCTGAATAATATGAGGATGGTGGCCGATTATTAAATCAGCTCCCGAATCAATGGCTAATCTAGCAAAGTCTTTTTGAAAATCATTTGGCTCAAGAGAATATTCGTCTCCAGCATGCAGAGAAACAACTAAGATATCAGATTCTTGTTTTGCTTTTTTAATATCAGCACTAATTTCAGAAAATGATTCTCTGTTAATCCAAGCCAAACCAGTATAGTCGCTTCCTGCTTTCCAACCTAATGGTCCTAAATTGGTATAAGCCAAAAAGGCTATTCTAATATCTTTTACTTCTTTGATAATAGGGGAGAAAGCTTTTTCTTTATAGCCTGCTCCAGCAAAGTCTATATTAGCTTCTTCTAATCTAGAGGAAGTATCTTTAAGAGCTTCAGCTGTATAGTCAAAACTATGATTATTGGCCAGAGATATAATATCAAAACCAGCATATATTAAACCACTTATGGATTCAGGTTTTGCTCTGAAGGAATAAATACTACCGACATTTCTTCCTTTATCTGAAATAACAGATTCTAGATTGCCGAATAAAAGATCGGCCTCGTCGAGCGTTTCCTTAATTTTTAAAAAAGGAAAAGTCCAGTCGTTCTTAATCTTTCTTTCAACTCCTCTGTCTAGCATAACATCACCCACAAACATTAACGTAATAGTTTCTTCGGCAATTTGTTCTTGGATAATAGCTTCTTGATATGCCGTGGTTTTAAAAGATTTAGTTGATAATAAAAAAACACAATAAATCGTTAGTATGATTAAAGGTATTATAAGAATTATTTTTAAGAATTTTATTGTGTTTCCATTCATTTTTTAATTTTAATTCATTTTCAACAGATATCAAACAAAATTCAACGAGGCCGGGTCTCGTTGGTAAGGTATAGTTGATAAACTGAGGACTTGAAATATATTGACATTTAAGGTATAATTTGTCCTATTATGTCAAAACAGATGATCAAAATTAGAAAGGCTAGAGTCCATAACCTAAAGAATATCAGTTTAGATATTCCAAAGGAGAAATTAATAGTGATTACTGGCCTTTCTGGTTCTGGGAAATCTTCCTTAGCTTTTGACACTCTATACGCTGAAGGCCAAAGAAGATATGTAGAAAGCTTGTCTGCTTATGCTAGGCAATTTTTAGGTGTAATGGATAAGCCTGATGTTGATAAAATTGAAGGTATTTCTCCAGCTATTGCTATTGATCAGAGAAAGGCGGTTCATAATCCTAGAAGTACGGTTGGAACTATCACTGAGATATATGACTATTTAAGATTGTTATTTTCTAGAACGGGCAAACCTCATTGTCCAAAATGTGGCAAAGAGATTGCTCGTCAAACCATTGACCAAATAGTTAATCAAATTAAAGATCTTGGCTCTGGAGGAAAAGAAATAATGATTTTGGGACCAGTTATAAGGGGAAAAAAGGGAGAACATCAAGGAGTTTTAGAAGAAATTCGTAGAGGAGGATTTGTGAGGGTGAGAGTAGATAAGATAATTTATAGAACAGAAGAAGCCTTAGAATTAGAACTAGAAAGACATAAAAAACATAGCATTGAAGTAGTAGTAGATAGAATCATTATTGATAAGGATCTAGACAGAGCAAGACTGGTAGATTCTTTGGAAACCGCTTTAAAGCTAGGTAAAGGAATTGTTGTTATTAGTCAAATTGATAAGAAGAAAATTAAAGACGTGGTTTTTTCAGAGCATTTTGCTTGTGAAAAATGCGGAATTTCTTTAACCGAGTTAGAACCTAGACTTTTTTCTTTCAACTCTCCCTTTGGAGCATGTCCTGTTTGCCAAGGATTAGGTGAAAAATTAGAAATAGACCCAGATAGGGTCTTGCAAAACAAAAATCTATCAATCTCTGAGGGAGCTGTTTTTCCTTGGGCTCATGCTTCTCATAGAGTTGGAAGACAGGGATATTATTGGAGTTTATTATTTAATCTTTCTAAGGTTCATAATTTTTCACTTGACGAACCAATTAAAAATTTAGACAAAAAATTAATTGAGATTATATTATATGGAGATTTAGACAATGAATATGAAGGAGTAATTCCTTCTCTAGAAAGAAGATATCATGAAACAGATTCAGAACATGTAAGAAATGAAATTTCTAAATACATGTTGAAAAGAAAATGTGAAGCTTGTGACGGAAAAAGATTGAAGCCAGAAGTTTTAGCAGTAACAATTGATGACAAAACTATTCATGATGTTTCTTCTTTATCAATATTAAAATTAGTAGATTTCTTCAAATCTTTATTAAAAAGTAAGGTTCTAACTGAAGACAAACTAGAAATAGCCAAACCCATAATCAAAGAAGTTATTTTAAGAGCCCAGTTTTTACTTGATGTGGGATTAGATTATTTAACTTTGAGTAGAAATGCAGGCACTTTAGCTGGAGGAGAAGAACAGAGAATAAGATTAGCTACCCAAATAGGTTCTCAGTTAACCGGAGTACTATATATATTGGACGAACCATCCATTGGTCTTCATTCAAGAGATCAATACAGACTAATTAAAACATTACTTAAATTAAGAGATTTAGGGAATACGGTTTTAGTAGTAGAGCATGATACTGAAACCATTAAAATAGCTGATTGGGTTATAGAAATAGGACCAGGGGCTGGAAAAGCAGGAGGAAATCTTGTTTTTGAGGGGACTCCTAAGAAATTATTAAAGTCAAACACCCTAACCGGCGAATATTTATCTGGAAGAAAAAAAGTAGAAGTTGTTTTGAGCGACAATAAAGAATTAAAGAAACAAAAGTTTTTGACTATTAATGGAGCACAGGAAAATAATCTTAAAAATATTGATGTTCAGATTCCTTTGAGTAAATTTGTTTGTATCACAGGAGTTTCAGGCTCTGGTAAAAGTTCTTTGGTGAATGATATTTTAGCTAAGAGATTAATGAGAGAATTTTATAATTCTAAGGCGGAACCCGGAGAACATAAAAGTATTTCTGGCATAGAGAATTTAGATAAAGTTGTTTTGGTTGACCAGTCACCCATAGGAAGAACCCCTAGATCTAATCCAGCTACTTATGTAGGAGCCTTTTCATACATTAGAAGCATTTTTACTCAAACTAAAGAAGCAAGAATTAGGGGATATGATGCAGGAAGATTTTCTTTTAACGTTAAGGGAGGAAGGTGTGAGGTTTGTCAGGGGCAAGGTAGAAATAAGATAGAAATGTACTTTTTGCCTGATATATATGTTCAATGTCCAGAATGTAAAGGACAGAGATTTAACAAAGAAACTCTATCAATTGAGTATAAAGGCAAAAATATAGCTGAAATTTTAGATATGACCATAGAGGAAGCTCATGAATTTTTTAAAGCTATTCCTAATTTAGCCAGAAAATTAAAAACTCTTAAAGAAGTTGGTTTAGGATATTTAGAGTTAGGACAACCAGCTACTTCTTTGTCTGGAGGAGAAGCGCAGAGAATAAAGCTAGCTTCAGAGCTTTCTAAAAAGAGTACGGGAAACACTTTATATATTTTAGACGAACCAACTACAGGGTTACATCCAGATGATATTAAGAAATTATTGTTTGTTTTAAAGACTTTAGTTCAAAGAGGGAATTCTGTTTTAGTTATTGAGCATAATATGGATATTATTCGTAATTCTGACTGGATTATTGACTTGGGACCTGAGGGAGGAGATGGTGGAGGAGAAATTGTTGTGGAAGGTTTGCCTGTTAATGTTGCCAAATCTCAAAAAGGATATACTGGAAAGTATTTGAAAAAAGTTCTGTCTTGACATAAAAAATATATTTTAATAGTATTGATGTATTAGCACTCAGAAGAGTGAAGTGATAAAAATTAAATTACTTTAAAAAATGAAAATTAGACCACTATTAGATTACGTTTTAATTGAACCAGTTAAGGAGGAAGAAAAGACCGAATCAGGCATTCTCCTTCCTCAAACAAATGCTAAAGAAAAGCCAGAACAGGGTAAAATTATTGCTGTTGGGCCTGGTAAAAAAGTTAAAGGTAGCATTATTCCATTAGAAGTTAAGGTTGGGCAAACAGTTTTATTCACCAAATATGGTCCAAATGAAATCAAGGTTGATGGTAAAGAATATTTAATTGCCAAAGAAGAAGACGTATTGGCAATATTAGAAGATTAATTTTAAAAAATATGGCAAAACAAATTGAGTATCAAGAAACAGCAAGAAAAAAACTAAAAGCCGGTATTGATAAATTAGCTAATGTGGTTAAAGTAACCTTGGGTCCGGGATCTAGGAATGTTGCACTCGACAAGGGATATGGTTTGCCTGTTATTACTAATGACGGAGTTACTATTGCAAAACAAATTTCTTTAGAAGATAAAATTGAAAATTTGGGAGCTGAAATTATTAAGGAAGTTTCTGAAAAAACTAATGATTCTGTGGGTGACGGAACAACTACGGCTGTAGTTTTAGCTCAAGCCATGATGACAGAAGGTTTAAAACTTATTGAGGCAGGATATATTCCAGCTAACATTAACAAGGGGATTAAAGACGAGACAGCGTCCGTAATAGAGTTTTTGAAGAGAGCATCTATTAAGATTAAAAACAGAGACGATATTGCTAAAGTAGCAACCATTTCATCTGAATCTGAAGAAGTGGGAAATTTGATAGCTGATATCATGGAAGAGATTGGAAATGAGGGAGTCATTACTGTTGAAGAATCAAAAACATTGGGATTGGAAAAAGAAATTGTTAAAGGAATGCAATTTGATAAAGGATATATTTCTTCATATATGATTACTGACGCTGAAAAAATGGAAGGTGTATATGAAAATCCAAATATTTTAATTACAGATCAGAAAATTACTAGCATTCAAGCCATCTTGCCCCTTTTAGAGAAAATAGCAAAAACTGGTAAAAAAGATTTAATTATTATTGCCGAAGATATTGAAGGAGATGCTTTAGCAACCTTAGTTGTTAATAGGTTGAGGGGAACATTCAATACTTTAGCCATTAAAGCACCTGGATTTGGAGACAAGAAAAAAGAAATGTTGCAGGACATTGCCGTTGTTACAGGAGCACAAGTTATTTCTGAAGAAGTTGGTTTGAAGCTTGAAAATGTTGAGTTAGAACAACTGGGTTCAGCTAGAAAGATTATTTCTAATAAAGACAACACAATTATTGTTGAGGGAAAAGGAGAAAAAGAAGCCATTAATGCTAGAGTGGTTCAAATTAGAAAAGCAATTGCCGATACTTCTTCTGATTTTGATAAAGAGAAATTACAAGAAAGATTAGCAAAATTAACTGGAGGTATTGCTGTTATTAAAGTTGGAGCTTCTACTGAGGTAGAGCAGAAAGCGAAACAGCATAAAATTGAAGACGCACTAGCTGCAGCAAAAGCCGCAGTTGAAGAGGGAGTTTTGCCGGGAGGTGGAATTGCTTTGGTTTTAGCTTCTGAATTAAGCGATAGTCCTCAAAAAGAATTATCTGCTTCAGAAGCAAAGGGGTATTTAGCTGGACAAGAAATTATTAAAAAAGCTTGCCAGTCTCCCTTAAGACAAATTATTCATAATACCGGAGCTGACGAAGTTGTTTTGTATAAGATTCTTAAACAGATTGATGATCAAAAGAAAATTCAAGCCAAAGAAACCGGGAAAATAGACTGGGCTTTGGGATATAATGCTGTTACAAATAAGGTGGTCAATATGATAGATGAAGGAATATTTGATCCTACTAAGGTTATTAGATTGGCTCTGGAAAATGCTGCTTCTGCCACTTCTATGTTTTTAACTACAGAAGCTGTGGTGGTTGAAAAACCTGAAGAGAATCAGCAGGGTGGACTTCCTCAAATGCCTCAGATGGGAGGATTCTAATTATTATTTCAAACCATCTTTCATTGGAAGGTTTGTTAAAATGGAGAGGTACCAGAGTGGTTTAATGGAATGGCCTGGAAAGTCATGACCCTTCGGGGTCTCGTGGGTTCGAATCCCACCCTCTCCGCCATGATAAATTTTAACGAGAAAGAATAGTTTTTTTATTAAGTCACATTATTAAGTGATATAATCTCGTCTTTGTTCCAATGATTAATTCGCCAGTTGAAGAAATCAAGTCCAAATTGGACATTATAGAGGTAATAGGAAGTTATTTGAAACTTGAAAAAGCAGGCATTAACTATAGAGGTGTTTGTCCTTTTCATAATGAAAAAAAACCTTCTTTTTTTGTTAGTCCAACTAGGCAGATGTTTAAATGTTTCGGTTGCGGAAAGAGTGGGGATATGTTTACTTTTGTTCAAGAGATTGAGGGAGTAGAATTTGGAGATGCTTTAAGAACTTTGGCTCAAAAAGCTGGAGTTGAATTAAAAAAACAGAATCCTAAGCTAATAACAGAAAGAAAGAGATTGTATGATATTTGTGAATTATCTACCAGATTTTTTGAAAAACAATTAGAATCTAAAATAGGCAAAGAAGTTAAGCAGTACTTCTTAGATAGAGGGATTAATGAAGCCTCAATGATTAAATGGAGATTAGGCTGGTCTCCTGATTTATGGAGCGGATTAATTGATTTCTTAGTTTCTAAGGGCTTTAAAACCAGCGAGATAGAAAGAGCGGGATTAGCCATTTTAAGTCAAAAAGGTACACATTTTGATAGATTCAGGGGTAGAATTATGTTTCCCGTGTTTGATTTAAACTCCCAAGTGATTGGTTTTGGAGGTAGAATTTTTAAGCAATCAGATACAGCAAAATATATGAATACGCCAGCCACTATGCTGTATGATAAAGGGAGAACTTTATATGGGCTAGATAAAGCCAAACTTGCTATAAGGAAAAAGAATTTTTGTATTATTTCTGAAGGATATGCAGATATTATTTTGTCTTCTCAGATTGGAATTGAAAACATTGTAGCTAGTTCAGGTACTGCCTTAACTCCCCATCAATTAAGGATATTAAAAAGATATTCTGATAATCTATATATTGCCTTTGATATGGACATAGCTGGAAACACAGCTACCAAGAGGGGAATTGATTTGGCTCAAGCTCAAGGATTTAATATTAAAGTTATTACTTTGCCTGGAGAAAATGATCCAGCTGACGTCATTTCTAAACACCCCGGAGAATTTGAAAAATTAATAGAAAAAGCTAAAGGTATTATGGAATTTTATTTTGAAGGAGCGCTAGCTAGTCATGACCCCAAGAGCCCTGATGGAAAGAAAGAGATTTCTAAAATTTTATTGCCCGTTATTAAGAAGATTCCTAACAAAATTGAACAATCCTTCTGGATACAAGAATTAGTTAAGATTTTGGGTATTAATGAAGAAGCTATTAGAGAAGAGTTAGATAAAGCTAAACTCACAGAAGATTCTTTGGGACTAGAGCCAGAAGAAATAGCAAATATTCCAGTAGAGACTAGAAAGAGTTCATTGGAAGATAATTTAATTATTGAATCACTAAGAGATCAAAAATTATTGAATCATGTAAGGCCAGAAGATTTAGAATTATTTTCTGATAAGGCTCGTCAAATCATTGAGTGCTTAAAAGAAAAGAAAGAGATTCCAGCAGAATTATCCGATGTTTTTAATTCTTTATCTTTGAAGGCTGAAGTAAAATATGAAGATGAAGATGAAAATGAAGAATTTGAAGAAGATTTTAATAATTGTTTGAATAATCTTAGATCATTTTTCGTCAAAGAAAAATTAGATGAAATTTCTCAAGGCATTAGAATGGCCGAGGGAGAAAAAGATAAAGAAAAAATTAAAAAATTAACAGAAGAATTTAATTATTGGACTAAAAAATTTCATGGAGAACAAAAAGAAAAAAACTAAAGTTAATAAGGAAGTTAAGATAGTTAAAAAGTCTGTCAAAAAGATAGTTAAAAAGTCTGTTATTAAGAAGAAAGTTGCCAAGAAAGTTGTTGAAAAGAGGACCCCAAAAACCGTTAAAAAAGTAGTGGTTGTGAAGAAAAAATCAACCAAAAAAGACAAAGTTTTCTTAGAAGAAAAAACAGAGAAACTAATTCAAAGAGGAAGAGCTAGAGGATTTATTACTTTTTCTGAGATTTTGTATTTTTTACCTGAATTCGAAAAGAACATCTTTGGTTTAGAAGCCTTTTTAGAACAACTAGAAAATACTGGTATTGAAATTAAAGAAACCAAGAATATTTTAGGAGAACCCGAGAAAAAGAGTCTTAAAAAATTAAGCACTTCTAGAAAAATAGATCCAGTACAAACATATTTGAAAGAAGTTGGTTCTTATTCTTTAATTACTCCAGACAAAGAAAAAGATTTAGCAAAAAAAATTGAGAAAGAAGGGGGAGATCCAGAGGCTAAAAAAGAGTTAGCTAGGGCTAATTTAAGATTAGTAGTTTCTATTGCTAAAAAATATGTTGGTAGATC
>JBDRFX010000009.1:0-12778 GCA_043818355.1 Patescibacteria group bacterium | reverse complement strand
GTGGTTGTTTTTGTTTTGGGCAATTTGTACAATAGATTATTATCATTATGTTAAAAAATATGTCTAAAAAATTTAAGATTTTATTTGGTTTTTTATTTGTGCTTCTCTCAGTCGGAGGAGTTTTTTTATGGCAAGAAAATCAAGAAACGCCACCAAAAGATTGGGATACAGCAAACAAAAGTCTATATGAAGATTATATTGTCAAAGACTTGGACAATAAAAGAATTGTTTATAACGAAAAAATGGAACTAGATTTCGAAATACCCGATAAATGGATTGTCCAAGAGAAAGAAGATTTTTATATGCCGTATATAAGTTTTCATAGTGCCGATATGAAAATTGGTTCGCCAAGCTATTTAATAGAAAGTGGATGCGCAATATCTGTCTCCGCAAGCGATGTAAAAACGAACATTAACACGATAGAAAAGGTATTGAGAGAAAGCTGGGCAGAGTCCAATTTAAAAAATATTGAGACAGTTCAAATTTCTGGTAAGTCTAGTTTGAGATATAAAATTTGTTTGATTGGAGACGCTTTTACAAAATGCGAGATTGGATTAAGCATTCCAAATAACAGCAAGTTTTACGAGATATCTCTTAGTTATGCTTTTTTTGAGGAGGAAAGATGTGAAGAAGAATTCAATATTTTTTCAAAAACAATAAAAATTAATTAACTTTTATTAAAATAGTGAAAAAAGTATTGCTCTTTTCGGGTTTAATTTTTTTTAGCGCATTTTTTTATACAGGAGCAGTTTCAGCTAAAATCCAGATTTCTAAAGAGGAATCATTAAGTCTATTAACTTCAACAAAGCAGAGAATAGCGAACAAATGGATAGATCTAACCGCTTCGGGAAATTTTTCTAAGCCAGAGGAACAAGCGGCTTTGTTCTTGATTCAAAGCTCCATCAAAAGAGAACAAGTAGATTTTGTTTTTAATTTGTCAAAAGAGGCCTTAAGTGGCTTGGTTAAAACAGCTTTGTTTTTAATGTCTCCAGAAACAGATGCATTGGCAATAATCAATAAAATAGAAAAAATTACTGTTAATGAAGCAGTTGAAGATGTAACAGATTGGTTTTTACAAAAAGAAATAAAAGTTGCAACAGGCAATATAAAGGACTCTTTTCTTTCTTATAGAGGTAAATTACAAAATCCAATTTATCATTACAATATTATTTATAAGCCATTAACCGAAAAGTCAGGAGAGGTTTTAATTGAATTTTTATCACAAGACAAGATAGAACCAGAAAGCGCTGGCACTGCGGTTATAAGCATAGGAAAGCCTTGTTGGGAGTTTTCGGATTGGAGATCGAAAGGCAATACACATGTAGAGCCTTTTATTATTAGAATTAAGGGAAATATTGAACAAGGCGCTTTTGGCACATTTGTTTGGAACAAAACAATAGATGTTGATATTTCTTTTACAGAAGAAATTCCAGATTATGAAACAGGTAAATCAGTAAGTTTTTTTGAAAAAATAAAACAAAAAGTTAAACAGTTTGTGATGGATAGAACTGGAATTCCATCCAAGTTATATGACTTTATAGCAGAAAGATTGATAGAATTGAAAGATACTCTATTCACAAAATTTGAAAAGCAAAAAGCAGAAATAAATATAACCGTATTGGATGAAAAAAAGGAAACATCTCAAGAACAAGAAAAACTAAGTTTACCCGAAACAAAAGAGATTAGTGTTGATAAGATAATTGAAAAAAAGAAAGTTGTTGAAGAGGAAAAATTCGAATCAGACGAAAAGAACGAAGAAACAGAAAAGAAAGAAGAAGAAAAGGAAGAAGTGAAAAAAGTAGAAAAAGAAGAAATTAAGACAAAAGATAAGAAACAAGAAATAATAATTTGCCAGAAAAAGATAGGGGATTATCCACTTAGCGATAAAGTTATTTTTAATGAAATTGCCTGGATGGGGACAACAACAAGTTCATCAGATGAATGGATTGAGCTTAAAAATATTTCTGGAAGTACAATTGATTTGACTGGTTGGCAACTTTTAGACAAAGATCAAAACATTAAGATATTTTTTGACAGAAGTTCAATCGTCAGCAACGACTTTTATTTGTTAGAAAGAACTAATGACGATTCCGTGTCTAGAATAACAGCGGATTTAATTTATACTGGATCACTTAGTAATACATCTGAAAGTCTTTATCTTTTCGATAATAATTGTAATCTTCAAGATAAAATTGAAGCAATTTCTGGTTGGCCAGAAGGAGAAAATTCTTCTAAAAGAACCATGGAAAGAAAAGATAATTTAGCATGGCAAACTAGTAATAATGTTGGTGGTACTCCTAAAAGTAATAATAGTACTGGGCAAACTGTAATCCCAAGTGTCAATTCTGGTGGTGGCTCAAGTGTCCAATCGTCATCTCTGCCTTCACTCTCTCAGCCTAAAATTTTGATTACAGAAATTCAAATTGAAGGAAGTAATGATTTTATTGAGCTTTATAATCCTTCTAATCAGACAGTTGATCTTGATGGTTATCAATTAAAGAAAAAGACTGAAAGTGGTTCAGAATATTCTATTAGGCTTTTTTCTGCGGGAATTGTTATTCCATCTAAAAATTATCTTATCTGGGCTAGCTCTAAAGATAATTATTATCAAACAATAGGGGCAGAGTTATACAGTTCGGCTTATATTAGTTCGAACAATAGCATTGCTCTTTTCGATAATAATAAAAATATTGTTGATATGATAGCTTGGGGAGTTGACCACAATAATCCTTTTGTGGAGAATAGTGTTTTTCCACAAAATCCAGAGAATGAACAAACGATAGGAAGAAAATGGAATAGTGGATTATTAAGTTATCAAGACACAGATGATAATGGCCAAGATTTCGAGCTACAAATCTCTACTCCCAAAGCTCAAAATGATACATTTAGAGATATTATTGCGCCACAAACATTTATTGATAACAATCCGCTTAGTTTGATTAATCTAATAGAATTTATTTTTATTTTCTCTTCCGACAAAGAGATTTTTATTTTTGAATGTAAATTAGATGAACAAAATTGGGAAAATTGTGAATCTCCTAAAATTTATAATAACTTATCCGAGGGTGAACATAATTTTTTAGTTAGAGCAACAGATATTAGTCAGAATATTGATTTCACCCCGGCTCAACATCAATGGCAGATTGATACCACTCCTCCTCAAACCGAAATTTTATCTAGTTTTCCCATTTTAACCAACCAAAATCAAGCTAATTTTACGTTTTCTTCCAACGAACAAAGTTCTACTTTTGAATGTAAATTAGACGAGCAAGATTGGGAGAATTGCCAATCTCCAAAAATCTATGAAAATTTAATTGAAGGGGAACATAATTTTTTAGTTAGAGCAACAGATTTAGCTGGAAATTTAGAAATATTGCCTGTTCAATATTCTTGGACAATTGATATTTCTATTGAAAATCCTTCTTTGTCATTAGTTGATTTAGATACAAATTCTTTTTTTTATACCAATGAAAGAATGGTCAAATTGACCATTACTAATGACGAAGAAGCTACTTCATGGCTTTTATCAGAGAATGAAATAGAGATAGAAAATATTGAGTCGTCTTGGCAAAACGAAAAACCATTAGAATTCACTTTATCTGAAGAAGATGGTCAAAAGACAGTTTATCTTTGGATTAAAGATGAAGGTGAAAATATCAGTTCAAAAATCTCAGATTTAATTACTTTAGATACTACTTCTCCATTTGTTCAATTTAATAGTTTAAATTTTATTCAAAGTTCGACTGATTTTAATGTTAGTTGGTTAGGAGAAGATACGCTTTCTGGCATTTTAGAATATCATTTTAAATTTAGAGAAGAAACAGAAGCAGAAACAGAAGATTGGCAAGTGATTTCTAATAAGAGTTATCAATTTTTTGGTCAAAATGGTCATAGTTATTATTTTAAAATTAGAGCAAAAGATAATATCGGAAATATAGGTGATTGGACAGATGAAATTACAACTCAAATTCTTGAGCCGATTTTACAAATTACGCCTGAAAGTTTGGGATTTACAGCAACTGAATATGGGGGCAATCCAGAATCGCTGAATTTAACAGTTGGCAATATTGGTTTTGGAGATTTGAATTGGGAAACCAATGTACCAGAAGTTGATTGGCTGAATATAGATCCAATTTCTGGGGAAGCTCCCTTTGATGTTTCAGTTTCAGTAGATATTTCGGGCTTAGAGGCAGCTCAATTCCAAACTCAAATTCAAATTTCTTCTAACGGTGGCTCAAAAGAATTTGGAATTGTTCTTAATTTATTAGAAGATACAATTTTGCCTAATTCTCCGCAGATTATTTCTCCTCAGAATAATCAAGCTTTTAATACTTCCAATATAACCTTAGTTGGTAAAACCGAAGCTAATGCTTTAGTTTTAGCTTCCCTTTTAGAGGTTAGGGCAGATGAAGAGGGAAGTTGGGAGCTAGAGATTGAACTTCAAGAAGGACAAAATTCCATTGAGATTAAAGCTAAAGATGAAGCAGGGAACGAAAGCCAATCAACAACGCTTAATTTAATATTAGATACTCAGTTACCAATTATTGTTATAAATGAACTTCCAGAATTTGAACACTCTCTTTCTTTTTTTGTTTCTTGGTCAGGAGAAGATGTTGCGAGCGGAATAGACGGTTTTCAATTTAGATATTCTGAAGATGGAATAGATTGGACTTATTGGCCTTCAGAAAATGAATATAATTTAGAAACTCAATATAACTTTATAGGAGAAGATAATAAAACTTATTATTTTCAAGTTAAGGCCAAAGATCAAGTCGGAAATGAAAATAATTGGCAAGAAACTTCAACTATAATTAGTTTGCCCTTTCCTATGTTTTCAGTAGTGATTAATGAAATAGCTTGGATGGGAACAGAGGCCAACTATTCAGATGAATGGATAGAGCTGTATAATAATACCAATGAAGATATTGATTTAGCTGGTTGGAAATTAAAATCAGATGATGAAGATATAGATATCGAATTTTCTGATGTTATTATGGCTAATTCATATTTTCTTTTAGAAAGAACAGATAATAATACAATTTCAGATGTTTTGGCTGACTTAACTTATACTGGTGCTTTAGGAAATGATGGCGAGAGATTAGAGCTTTTAGATCCATACGGTAACGCAATAGATTTAATAGATTGTTTTGAAGGTTGGTTTGCTGGAGATAATGATATTAATATGTCTATGGAAAGAATAGTAGCCAATGCTTCTGGTTCTCATGATAATTGGGCCAATAATAATATTATCAATCAAAATGGACTAGATAGTAACGGTTATTTTATTTATGGAACGCCAGGGCAAGAAAATAGTGTTTCTAAGAGTTCTACTGAGATAGTAGGAGGCGCGGGAGATTTTAGATTAAGTAATCTAGAAGAAGTAACGCTTACATATCTAGGTAGTCCCTATATATCTAATTGGAATTTAATAATTCCAGTGGGGAAGACTTTGAGAATTGAACCTGGCGTTATCATAAAATTTAATACATCTTGCTCATTGATAATAAGGGGTACTTTGAAAGCCATAGGAGAAGAAGCTAATAAAATTATTTTTACAGCCATAGGTGCTAATTATTGGGAAACTATGTATTTTGAGCCTACTAGCGTTGATTCTGAGCTTAGTTGGGTAGAAGTTGATAAGATTGCTGGCTCTCATATGGATACTGCCTATCACGCTGTTTTTGTTGATAATTCTGATGTGGCAATTAGTAATTTTTCTTTAAGTAATTATTACTTGAAAGGAATCGGGCTCGTTAACTCGAATTCTTTATTGGACAATATAAATATTTCTGGTCCCGGAAAGAGCACAAACGGAATTGGCGTTTCTATAGATGGAGGTTCTACAACGGTGCAGAATTCTTTTATGGATCAGAATAAATACGGTATTTATATTGAATCTGGTTCTAAGCCAATAATTGAGAATAATAATTTTGAATATAACAAATATCCTATTTGGATTACAAATGTTAATGCCGCATTGCCAGTTTTTGTTGATAATCAAGGGGATAATAATGATTTTAACGTCATATCTATTTCTGGAAATATTACAGAAGATAGCGTTTTATCGCCATCTAATTCTACTTTGGATTATTTGGTCAATGGCAATCTCTTTGTTGCCGAAGATGTTACTTTCTCAATTGAGCCAGGACTGAATTTAAAATTTAACAGTGGGGCAAGTTTATTGATTAGGGGGACGCTATCGGCCATAGGAACCTCCGAGAAACAAATTATTTTTACTGATTATCAGGGTTCTTCATGGAAAACAGTATATTTTTATCCAGAGAGTCAAAATTCTGTTTTAACATATGTTTTGATTGAGCACGCCGGTTGTTGTTCAACGGACGCAGGAGTTTTTGTAGATCAAAGTGTAGTGAATTTTGATAACGTTTATTTTTCGCGCAATGGCGTATTTGGTCTTTTGTTAGACAACTCCAGTTCTGTTATGCAGAATTGTAGTTTTGAGGGAAATACTGTTGGTTTAAAAATTGAAAATACATCATCTATACAATTGGATAATTATTATTTCAGCAATAACAAGAATAGAGATATTTATTGGAAGACAGGAGGGGAGAATTGCGAAGCATTAAAATCAGATCCAGAATTATCAATTTCATGTCAATAATTCTTACGAGATAGCTTCCACGGAGGAATTAAGTTCCTCTAGACAAGAAAAACAGCCTAATTAGGCGGTTTTTTTGATTTATTTAATCCTGTAATAAACCCGGTTTATTACAATTTAATTACATTTTAGAGTGCCGTATGATTCTTTATCAACAAATAATCCATTACTGTCTCTTAAGTAAAGAGTATCGCAAGTGTTATTTGTTAGTAAATTACTTGAATTTAGATATATATGCCATGAATCTTCTAAGAAATCATTATCTTTCTGATATTGGTTGAAACAAGTAGCATAATTAAAGTAGTTTTGTATATATGTGGTGCACTCATTATCAAACATAACAGATTCATCGTTAGAATAATCTGGTAGTGCGCATTTTGAGCTGTTCTTAATGAATTTTTGGCAACAGGCACTTAGATAATCAATCTCTTCTGATGTTGGTTTTGGGCAACTTGTTGATATGTCTATTGGGAAGTCATTATAATTTTCTAAGTATCCCATACATTTATTAACTCTGAAGTTTCTATTACTTCCCAAAGGATTGAAGCCACCAGAAATATATATCTTATGATTTCTGCTTATGTATAAACTTGAACCAGGGCTTGCGTCTTGATTGGGATAGTATTTTTCTGTAGCACCTGGAATAGTAGAGCTTTTAACTTTACTTTTTATTTGCCAATTGGCAATATTAATTTTTTCATTTCCAGACAATTCTGAGGTCAAGACAATGAGAGATGGGCTAGAGCTTTGTGTTTTTATTGAAGATATTTCTACTTTACCAAAATATGGTGATGTATTTATTTTAAATTTTCTTTGGATTGGTGTTTGGTCTATTAAGTCTTCTGTTTTTGCTCTTACTAAAAACGTATATTCTTTAGGACCATTTGGCAATATAATAGTTCTTTCGTTCCTAGAGGTTGATTTCCAATCATCATCAATATTCAATATTTTGGTTTCAAATGTAATTTTAATTTCATCATTAGAATCAAGTAGTTTTCCTTCAAATTCAAAAGTTACTTCGTTGGTTTCTTCTATTACCTCTCCTTCTTTTGGGCCACTGACAAAAAAAGTATCAATTTTTCCTGTAATTTTTTGTTCTATTTGTTTAGTTGTTTCGCTTGAAGAGCTAGAACTTGAAGAGTTAGAGCTTGAAGAGTTAGAGCTTGAATAATTATTTTCTTGTTGAGGGCTTGTGTCTGAAAAATTAAAAAAAGGAGAAAAGAGATCTGTTATAGATTCAATCAATCCCTTTTTTGGTTTTGCTTTGTCTATGATTACTGTTTTTTGAATTTCTTGAGTTGGAGTATCTAAAACCTTTTCCGTTTGTGGCGCAATGGTGATAATGCTTGATATTAAGATGAATATTGTGACAAGTCCTTTTAGGACGCTCATTATTTCTAACATATATTAAAATTAAAGCACGAAAAAACATAAAAAGCAACTAAAATCCTTTGACCCAGGGCTTGTTTTTTGTTATTATGTTTGAATGACCGTATTTGGGTAGGTTTTTTATTGTATTTGAATTTTAATGGAAATGGACAAAAATAATCTAATAAGAATTACAACTAATCTTTATCGTTTGACTCTTTTGTTTCCCAAAAAAGAATCCTTAAGATATAAAACAAGGGAGGTCGCTAATGATATTTTAGCTTTGGGAATATTGATTTTTGACAGTGAATCTAATAATGTTAAGAAAGAAATTTCCGAGGATAAAAAGCATATTGAAATATTAGATAGTTATTTAGAATTAGCTAAAGCGCAAAATTGGGTCAGCCCACATGATATTTTAACAATTCAAGAAGAATACAAGGTTATGATGGCTAAACTGAATGCTTTAAGCTTTAATGCTATTAAGTCCGAGAAAAAACAAGAAATCAAGATTGAAGAGGAAGACAACAAAGAATTGAAAATAAAATTAGTTAAAGAAGAGGATGGTAGCAAGGAAGATCGGTGCGAAAAAATTAAAAACATTTTGAAAGAAAGAGGTAAAGCGCAAGTGGGGGATATAAAAAATATCTTTCCGAATATTAGCAAAAGGACTCTTCGTAGAGATTTTGAATACTTAGTGAATATAGGCTCCATAGAAAGGTTAGGAGAAAATAACACTACGTTTTATCAGTTAAGTAGGACATAATTAGGACAATAATATAATTTTGTCCTAGCTACTATATATATGGATACTTTGAAGCAAGAATTTAGTAAGATTTATGACGAATATATTAAAAAAATATATAGGTTTATATATTTGAAAGTAAGTTCTGAGGCAATAGCTCAAGATTTAACCTCAGAAACTTTTCTAAAGTTCTGGAAATCCTTTCAAAAAAGGGGTTCGGACATAGATAATTCTTCAGCTTTTTTGTATAAAATAGCCCATAATTTGATTGTTGATCACTATAAAAAAAGAGAAAAACAACCATCTATTTCAATTGAAGATAAGCAAATAGCCGATCAGAATGTTAATTTGGAAAAAGGAGCTATTTTAAGCTCAGATATGGACACAGTTAAGACTGTCCTAGCTGATATTAACAGCGATTATCAAGATATTATAATTTGGCATTACTTAGATGAATTTTCTATACCAGAAATCGCTCTAATGATGGATAAGTCTGAAGAAACTGCCAGAGTAACACTACATAGAGCATTAAAATCACTCAAAGAAAAGATGGAACAAAACAGAACAGCCTAGTGTAATGTTTTGAAGGGAAAACAGTCATAATGTTAAAGGAGATATGAATGATATAGAGCTAATCAATCAAATAAAATCCTTAAAATGTATTCAACCCAATCAAGATTGGGTTTTTGCAGTTAAAAAAGAAATATTATCAAAAACTACTTTTGCTGAATTCATATCAGGAATGTTTTTCCAAACAAGGCCAGTTTTAGTCAGTGCTATGTTTTTATTCATAGTTATGTTTGGATTAGGCTTTGTCGAAAAATCTTTACCAGGAGATGCGCTCTATCAAATGAAAAGGGTTGCAGAAGACAGTCAAGCGGTATTCTTAGTATCTGAGAGTGATATATCTGAATATAAACTAGGAATGGCTAATAAGAGATTAGAGGAATTGGTTAAAATTGGTGAGATCAATCAGGTTAAAAAAATAGCTCCTGCTATTGCAGCTTTTCAAGCTAATGTTGTAGAGGCAGCAAAGAATTTAACTAAAATGGGTGATATCAAGGAATTTGCAATACAGGCTAAAAAATTAGAGGAAAATAAAGAAAAAGTTGCCTCATTGGGAATAATTGTTGGAGAAACAAGGGAATTTGATAATGCCATGGCCAGTTTAGTAGAGAGAGAAATAAAAGCCTTAGAAGATCAATATTTGAATGAATATCAAGAGAAAGTTTTAATTGAGATTAAAGAAAGTTTTGAAAAAGAAGATTATAACGGAGCTTTAGAGAAAATTTTATTCCTCAGCTATCCAGAAATTTTGGAACAAGAAAAATAGTTGATTTAAGTTACTATTCAGCAATTAATTTATTAATTACTGAATAGTGATTGTCGATTTGTTACTCAAAACAATTCGAAAGTCGTTTGTTCGCAATTCTTACGTAAAATTGCGAACTATGGTCGGCACGATATAAATCACAAAAATAATTAAAAAACAGATTAATTTAAAAAATGACAAACTCATTGAAAAAAATTGTAGCTACAGTTGTTTTGATGGCTTCTGTTATGCCTATGTCCCCAGCTTTAGCTGCTGACACAACGGCTGATCTTCAAGCTCAAATTGATGCCTTAATGGTAACAATTGCTGCTTTGCAAGCTCAGCTAGGCACAGTTGCTGACGAAACTCCTGTTGCTACTATATCAGGATGCTCCATTTCCAGTTTTGACCGTGCCATGAAAAAAGGCATGTCAGGAGACGATGTCAAATGTTTGCAAATTGTTTTGAACTCTGATTCAGAGACAAAAGTTGCATCATCTGGTGTTGGTTCTTCTGGAAGTGAAACCAAGTACTTCGGTGGTTTAACTACCGCTGCTGTTATTAAATTCCAAGAAAAATATGCTGACGCAGTGTTAGCTGTTTATGGATTAACTTCAGGTACTGGTTATGTAGGTAAAACTACAAGAGCAAAATTAAACGAACTTTTAGTTGCTACTCCTGCTGACGAACCAGCTGCTGACGAACCAGCTGCTGACGAACCAGTTGCTGACGAACCAGTAGTTACTGGTGATGGATTAACAGTTGCTTTGGCTGCTGATACTCCAGTTGGCGGAACAATTGTTTCTGGTAGTAGTGCTACAGAAATGGCCAGATATACCTTTACTAACGGAGACGCTAGTGACGTTAAAGTTACTCAGCTACGCGTAAAGAGAACTGGTATTTCTAATGATTCTACACTCGCAAGTATTTATGTGTTTGATGGATATAACAGATTGGGTGATGAAGCTACTTTATCTAGTGGCTATGCTACATTTAATGTTTCTGGCGGAATCTTTACAGTTCCAGCTGGTGGTTCAAAAACCATCTCCTTAAGAGCTGATATTGCTGCCAGTGTTTCTGGTCAAACAGCCAGATTAAGCATTGAATCAGCAAGCGACATTGTAACAGATGCTTCAGCCTTGAACGGTGCTTTTCCAATGAATGGTAACTTAATGAGCGCAGCAACTGCTAGCTCTGCAGCTGCCGTTACTTTGGGAACTGCCACACCATCTGCTGTTTCTGTTGACGCAACAACTGACTTTATTGCTTGGAGCGACACTTTAGCCGTTACCAATCAAGATGTTACCCTTGAATACATAAGATTTTCACAAATTGGTTCTATTTCAGCAAACGACATTGCCAACATTCGCTTGGTATTGGGTGGTACTGAACTTGGAACTAGTGAATTAGTTGTAGCTAATGTTGGTCAAGATTTAGTCTTTGACTTAAGCGCTGCACCTATAGCTATTTCTAAGGGTCACACAAAAACAATGCAGGTATACGCTGATGTTATCAGCGGAGCCGAAAAGACTTTAAGAATAGGTTTAGAAAAGAAAGCTGATATCTTTATTAAAGATGCGGCTTATGGTTCATACGTTACGGTTACAGGTACCGCTCCATTTAGGGCTGGTGCTCAAACCATTAACGTTGGAACAGTAACAATTACTAAGTCTATTACCTCTGCAAGTGGTAATGTTGTTAATGCTTCTACTAACATTAGCTTGGGTAAATTTGATATCAAGGCTAATGGTGAAGAAGTAAAAATTAACAGCTTACAGATTGGAATTGTCTCTACCGACACAACCAATGTTAAATACTTAAGAAACGTTACATTGTTATTAGATGGTGTTCAGGTTGGCAATACAACTACGGTTTTGACTAATGGAACATCTCCTTACTATTCAACCTTTAATATTTACCAAAAGATTGCTGCTGGTACTACAAAGGTTTTAGAAGTTAGAGGTGATGTTTACGGTTGTGCTGCTTCAGCTTGTACCGCCAATACCATGGCTGCTACAGATACTGTTCAGGCCAAAGTATTTGGAGGAGACATTGATAACGCTCAGGGCATGAGCTCATTAAGCATGATTGATGCTCCTGGCGCCAATGTTGTAGCTAATGCTTTAACTGTTGGAGAAGGAACATTAACTGTTGCAGTTAATCCTTCTTATGGTAATCAAACAGTAGCTGTTGGATCAAACACTAAGATTGCTTCTTATGTTTTGACCGCTGCTGCTTATGACACCATTAACATTTCTAGCTTGAAGGTAGACCTTACTTTCACAACAATGGAAATAGCTGATTTATCCAACATGTACTTAGTATATGGAGGAACAACAACTACTGCCAAAGGATCAGTTACTGCATCTAACACATTTTCCGTTACAACCTCTATGGCTCCTAGCGCAACAATGAATGTTGATGTGTACGCAACTATTAGCACTTCAGCTGAATCAAGCGAGGATGTAAAAACAAAACTAACAGTTACTGCTACTAAGAATACTGATGGGAGTGACGCAAGCCCTGGTATTTCAGGATTTGCTCAGCTTATTAGTACAGCTGCTGGTACAATTACAACAGCTGCTTCTTCTGCTACTCCTGTTGCAGGAATCATTACTGGTCTTTCTACTGGCGTAGAGTTAGCTAAGTTTAGCTTCTCTGCTCTATATGAGGCCTTTACTGTTTCTGAAATCAGGATTGAAACAGCCGCAGGTACTGCTAATGAATTCCAAGG
>JBDRFX010000008.1:0-56761 GCA_043818355.1 Patescibacteria group bacterium | reverse complement strand
TCTTGACCAGACAAATTACTATCTGATTCTTTAATTAAGCTATTTTTTCTAGCATAGTCATTCAGAGTTCTAGTTAAAGCCGTTCTCAGTCCAGTTAAATGCGTTCCTCCCTCTTTGGTGTAAATGTTATTAGCAAAAGATTCTTCTAGAAATTCGAATTCTCTTGTATATACTAGAGCTGTTTCTACTAAAATTCCTTCTTTTTCATCAGAACAATAAAAAATATTTTCATTTCTTAGGGGTCTACCACGAGTTAGATATTTAACAAAAGAAACAATACCGCCTTCAAAGTAAAAAACATAACTTTTAACATCTGACTTATCTCTTAAATCAGAAATTGTAATTTTAACTCCTTTAGTCAAATAGGCTTGTTGGCGCAAATGAGTTAATAATTTTTGGAAATTAAACTCTACAGTCTCAAATATAGTTTCATCTGGTTCAAAAATAACAGTTGTTCCTGTAGTCCTACATGGACCTAGCTTTTGCACTTTAGTTTTTACCTTACCTCTTTCGTATTCTTGAGCATATCTACCCCCATCTCTGCAAACCTCAACTCTCATATATTTAGACAAAGCACAAACAACAGAAATGCCAACACCGTGCAATCCCCCTGAAACTTTATAGGCTTCTCCTCCGAATTTACCACCAGTATGTAGGGTGGTCATAATAGTTTCTAAAGCAGACTTACCAGTCATCTTGTGCTTGTCTACTGGAATTCCCCTACCATTATCTGTAAGTTGTACTTTATTGCCCGGTAATAAAGCAATTGTAATTTCATTACAAAATCCACCAATAGCTTCGTCAATGCTATTATCAACAATTTCATAGACTAAGTGATGCAAACCATCGGGTCCAGTAGTACCAATATACATTCCCGGTCTTTTTCTCACTGGCTCCAAACCCTTTAAAACAAAAATGTCTTTAGCAGAATAACTAGATTCAACTTTTTTTGTTTTTGGTTTTTTTTCCTTAGCTGTGGATTTTTTGGTTGTAATTTTTTTAGGCGTCATTTTCTTACCATAAATTCTGGGTTTGCTTCCAGATCCTTAATTATATTTTGATGAATTTCATCAATTTCTTTTGTCTCAAGAGTATGATCTTGAGATTGATAAATTAAATGAAAAGCAATATTCTTCTTGTTATCAGGAATTCCTTCTCCTGAGTACACATCAAATATTTCAATATTTTTTAATAGTTTTCCACTGTTTTTAATTTTTTTAACAACATCCATTGCTGGTATTTCTAGTGGCACTAAAACTGCCAAATCTCTAGTTGCTGAAGGATATGGAGAAAGAGGAACATAATCTCTATATCTCTTAGCCAAGTTCTGTAATTTTTCAAAATCAATTTTAAAACCAAACACATCTCCATTTATCTTAAAAAAATTAATCCATTTTTTATTAATCTTTCCAACACTTCCAATAATTTCTTTTCCTATCATAATTTCAGCAATCATGCTGGAATCCCAACAAACTTTTGTTTTTTCTGGCTTAATAAAGGAAATGTCGCTAACATTAAAATTAGCTAATAGTGCTTCAATCACACCCTTAGCATCATAAAATTCATACCCCATTATAACTCCAGCCAATAGTCTTCTTTCTCCTTCAGAATTATCAAAAATTTTACCCAATTCAAATAATCTAAACTGAGAAAATGATTTTTGATTAAAAGCTATGTTGTTCATCAAATGAACCAAGAAATCAGGTCTCATGTATTGATAATCAGCGCTTGGAGGATTAGTAACTTCAATCAAGTCTTCTTTAGACACACCCAACAATTCTATCTCCTTCTCTCCAATAAAAGATTTATTATAGACCTCAATAAATTTTATTTCTTTTAAGTTCTTTTTAATTTTTTGTTCCCAATAGGCATTTTCTTCGAACTTTGGAATAGTTAAAAGAACGTTAGGAAAAACAGCAGGAATATTATTAAATCCCCAAACCCTACCAATTTCTTCAACAAGATCTTCAACTATAGTAATGTCGCCTCTAATGGTTGGGATTAAAATCTCTAACAAACCATCTTCTTTTTCTTTAAATCCAAATCCCAATCTATCTAAAATGCCCTTAATATCTTTTTCTGCTATTTCAATGCCAAGCATTTTTTGAGTCATACTTAATCTAAAGTCTAGCTTTCTTTGCTTTGTTTCAGAAGAAAAAATATCCACCAATCCTTTGGCAATTTTTCCTCCAGCTACTTCTTGAATTAAAAACATTGCCCTTTTAACAGCTATTGGAGCTATATTAACGTCTAAATCATGTTCAAATCTCCAAGAAGCATCTGTTTTTAATTTTAATTTCTTTGATCCTCTTCTAATGGCCATTGGTTCAAAGTTAGCCGACTCAACAATAATAGTTTTGGTATTTTTGTCTATTCCACTTCCCTTTCCTCCCTTAATTCCAGCAACAGCCAATGGTCCAGATGAATCCGTAATTAATAATATATCAGAATCTAAATCAACAATTTCGTCGTCTAAAGTTTCTAGTTTTTCTCCAGATCTTCCTTTTCTAACAATAATTTTTCTGTCATGAATTTTTTCAGCATCAAAAACATGTAGAGGTTGTCCTGTTTCTAACATTATATAATTAGCAACATCTACAATATTATTAATAGGTCTCAAACCACAAGCCATCAATCTTTCTTTGAGCCAATCTGGTGATTCGCCCAACTTAACATCTATCATTACTCCTGCGACATATCTTCTGCATTCCTTATCTTTAATTTCAACAGAAATAAAGTCCTTAGCTTGAATGCTTTCATCTTCCTTCAACTGAATGTCTAAAGTCGTATATTTTATGCCCATTAAAGTAACTATCTCTCTTATTATTCCTTCGTGAGAAAAACAATCATGTCCCCTATTTGGTAAAACAGCAATATCAAAAACATAGTCAGTCCCCACCTTTTTCAATTCATCTATTTCAAAAGAATGCATTGTTAAAAGCTCTGCCACTTTTTTAGGTTCAGGCAATTTTTGTTTTATTAAGCTTTGTAACCAATTGTATGAAAATATCATATACTTACTAAAATTGTTTTAAAAATTTAATGTCCCCCGAATAAAACAATCTAAGATCATTAATCTTTCTCTTAATCATTGTTAATCTTTCTAGCCCCATTCCAAAAGCAAATCCTTGGCATTCGTCAGGATTTAATCCTGAGTTTTTAAAAACACTGGGATGAACCATTCCAGCTCCCATTAATTCAATCCAACCTGATTCTTTACAAGCAGGACATCCTTTTTGGTCACACAAAGGACAAGAGGCATCAATCTCAAAAGAAATAACAGTAAATGGAAAGAATCCTGGCCTCAATCTAATTTTAATTTCTTCGCCGAAAAAATTTGATAAAAATCCTTCTATAATAGCTTTAAAGCTAGCTACTGTTATCTCTCCCTTTCCTCCAACCATTAATCCCTCAACCTGATTAAAATTAATTTCATGACTAGCGTCAGTGGCTTCATATCTAAAAACACGCCCAGGAATAATAATTCTCAAAGGTGGCTTGTGCTTCTCCATATATCTAACCTGCATTGGAGAGGTATGAGTTCTTAATAGGTTGCCATTTTTAAGATAAATCGTGTCCCATAAATCTCTGGCAGGATGATTTTTGGGAATATTCAAACCGTCAAAATTATAAAATTCTGTTTCCATTTGCGGACCATCAACAACAGAGAAACCCATGGAAGAAAATATTTCTTCTATCTCTCTCCTGCTTTGAGTCAAGGGATGAATATGTCCTATTTCTTGTTGAACACCAGGGAGAGTAATATCAATCCATTTCTCATGAGAATCATCTTTAATCTCAAAACTTTTGGCTTTTTCTTTATAAATATTTTCAAGAATATTCTTAACTTCATTGGCTTCTTTTCCGGTCTTTATTCTTTCTTCTTCTGGCAAGTCTTTAATAGATCTCAAAATGAGATTAACTTCCCCCTTTTTCCCTAAATATTTATTAAAAGCATTATTTAAAACTCTTGGATCTGTTGCCTTTTCCAGTTCTGTTTTAGCCTCATCTTTTAAGCTATTTAATTTATCTAACATATTCTAATTTTAACTCAAAAAAGAGTTAAATTCAACTCTTTTCTGTGGATAAAAAAACAAATGCGCGGGCGATGGGATTTGAACCCACGATCTCCTCCGTGACAGGGAGGCACTTTAAACCAAACTAAGCTACGCCCGCATTTTGTGGCGGTGGAGGGACTCGAACCCGCGACCGACGGCTTATGATGCCGCTGCTCTACCACTGAGCTACACCGCCCCACACACAACACCCACAATTCTTGTTGCGGTGCCTGGAATTGCACCAGGGCCTCCAGGTTATGAGCCTGGCAAGGTACTACTCCTCCACACCGCGATATCAAATCTTTTCAAATCTCATCATACACAAAATTTGCAAATTAATCAATTTACAAAGTCAAAAAACTCAAAAAATGACTAAAACGCTTCTAAAGATATTAATGCATTCTTGTACGCTCTCAAAACCTTTTCCGCTGAATTAATATCTAAATCATAATCAGGATCATGCATAACATTGCTAGCTATCTTATGAGCCTCTTTAACTTCTTCAAGATTGGTTAAAGTTTCTACATCAATTTTGGCCAAGCTTTCCGACAATGTTTCTCCAGGATATCCAATTTTATTTAAAACATCTGCTAACATTTGATCAGCATCAATAACAGCTAATTTTAGCTCCGCTTCTTTTCCTTTCTTTAATCTTTTAATAATCTTGTTCCATTTGCTCTTAGCTCCCCTTTTCCAATGTGGACTATAAGTCCATATTTCAATAAAATCTCTTAAGAAAACTTCCTCGAACCAGCTTGTTTTAAAGAAAAATATAATAGTAGAAATTCCGAAAAAAACAGCGAATAACAAGAGCACTATTTTTACAGGAAAAAGTTCATTCTGAAATTTTGGAGATATTAAATATGACAACACTTCACTTACCATATATGTTTTTATACAATAAATTACTCAAAAAGTCTATTTTTATTTTAACTCTTTAAAGGCATCAGCAACATCAAAAATTTGAGATTCAGAGAATGGCTTCCCAATAATCTGTAACCCGACAGGAAGATTATTGACTTTACCACAAGGAATAGCCAATCCTGGCATACCAGCTAAGTCCAGTGGTGCTGTGAATACATCACAAAGATACATTGTCAAAGGATCTGAAACATTCTCACCTATCTTAAAAGCTGTATTAGGTGTTGTTGGAGCCAAAATAACATCAACATTTTCAAAGGCTTTTTCAAAATCTTTTTTAATTAAAGTTCTCACTTTCTGAGCTTTCAAATAATAGGCGTCGTAATAACCAGCGGATAAAACATACGTTCCTATTAATATTCTTCTTCTTACCTCTTCTCCAAAGCCCTCTCCGCGTGATTTAAGGTAAACATCTAATAGATTCTCACAATCTTCACGATTATTTCTTAAAGCTGAGTATCCATACTTAATCCCATCAAATCTTGCCATATTAGCAGAAACTTCACTCGGAACAATAATATAATAAGTGGCAATAGCATATTCTGTATGTGGCAAACTAATTTCTTCTATCTTAGCTCCTGCTTTTTCATATTTTTTAATAGCCTCTTTAATCAAAACCTCCACTCCCTTATCCATTCCATCAATAAAATATTCTTTGGGAACACCAATTCTCAAATTTTCAATTTTAATTTTTTCTTTAGGAGCAGTATTACTAACAGTTGCCATTTGAGCACTAGTAGAATCAAGTGGGTCTGGACCAGAAATACCATCGAAAGCTATTCTAGCGTCTTCGCTAGTTTTTGCTAAAACTCCAACATGATCCAAAGAACAAGCCATGGCTATAACTCCATATCTAGACACAGCTCCATAGGTAGGTTTGATGCCAACTATTCCAGAGAAAGAAGATGGCTGACGAATAGAGCCACCTGTATCAGTTCCTAAAGCAAAACAACACATGTCTGATGCTACAGCAGCAGCGCTACCAGAAGAAGATCCTCCTGGAACTCTTTCTAAATCATTAGGATTCTTAGTCGGACCATAAGCTGAATTTTCTCCTGAAGCACCCATAGCAAATTCATCCATATTGGTTTTGCCCAAAATAACAATTCCTTGTTCTTTAAGCTTTGTAATAACTGTTGCGTCATATGGAGCAATATAATTTTCTAAAATTTTAGATCCTGCAGTACACTTTAATCCTTTAACCAAAATTAAATCTTTGACAGCGATTGGAACTCCTGCCAACAAAGGAATATCCTCCCCATTAGCAATCATTTCATCAACTTTCCCAGCTTGAGATAAAGCCAAATCTTTGCTTACAGTTAAAAAAGCATTAATCTCTTTATCTTTCTTTTCAATGTTATCAAGATAGGCATTACAAAGATCAATAGCCAAAAACTGTTTTGACTTTAAACCTTCATGGATTTCTTTAATTGATAGTTTGGTTAATTCCATATTTTCACTTATCTAAAATTGATCTCACCTTCAAATAACCGTCTTTCTTGTCTGGTGCCATATCAATCAAATCTTTTTCTAATCTTTGCTTATTCTCCTCGTCCTCTCTAAAAACGTTCTCTAAGCTCATAGAGTGAGAAGTAGGCTCAACATCAGAAACATCAACTTCTTTTAATTTTTCAAAATAATCCAAAATAGCAGAAAGTTCTTTCTGCATTTTTTCAATCTTTTCATCAGTAAGACCTATTCTTGCTAATTTAGCTATATGTTTAACCTGTTCTTTATCAATCATTTTTTTGGTAATTAGAAATCTTTAATTTCTAATTCTATCTTGGTGGGTCTAGATATTCTGTTTCTACCAAAACTTCTTTCAACTCATCAAGATTTTCTAAAACCATACCAGCTCCTCTAACCACTGCCGTCATTGGATCTTCAACTCTTTTGGTAGGAATTTTTGTTTCTCTTTGTACCAAGATGTCTAATCCTCTCAGCAAGGATCCCCCTCCTGCCATATGAATGCCTGAAGCCATAATGTCGGCCAAAAGCTCAGGTGGAGTTTCTTCAATGGCTGACTTGATCTCATTAACAATTAAGCTGACTGATTTTTCCATGGCAATTCTTACTTCGGGACTTGAAACTAATATTTCTTCTGGCAGTCCCGTTACTAAGTTCCTGCCACGCATTGGCATTTCCATTTTGTCTTTCTGGGGAAAAGCTGAGCCTATTCCTATCTTAATGGCTTCTGCTGTTCTTGGACCAATTAACAATTTATATTCTTGCTCAGCAAATTGGATGATATCTTGATTCAATCTGTCTCCTGCTACCCTTAAAGATTTTGCCAAAACTAATCCTCCCAAAGAAATTACTGCTACTTCAGTAGTTCCCCCTCCTATTTCTACAATAAATATACCCGAAGGCTCTTGGACAGGTAGCCTAGCTCCAATAGCTGAAGCCATTGGTTCCTCTATTAAAAACACTTCTCTGGCTCCTGCGTTTCTAGTAGCATCTGAAACGGCTTTTTTTTCAACCTCTGTCACACCAGAAGGAATACCAACAATCACTCTTGGTCTAGGATTTAAAATAAATCTTTTTCTTCTAGCTTTTTCGATGAAATATCTTAACATTTGCTCCGTCACCTCAAAGTCAGAAACAACTCCTGAAATCAATGGTCTAGTGGCGACAATGTGGGCGGGAGTTCTACCAACCATTTTTTTGGCCTCTTCTCCAATAGCTAAAACTTGTCCTGTCTTTTGATTAATAGCTACTACTGAGGGTTCATGCATAACAATTCCCCTGCCTCTAACATAAACTAGAGAATTTGTTGTTCCCAAGTCAATAGCAATATCATGATAAATAAAATTTTTTATTTTCTCTCTTGTTTCTTCAAACATGAGCTCAATTCTTTAATAATTTTTTTTGAATCTACTAATTCTATTTTTTTCTTCCCTCTATTTTTAATCTCAAAAGCATCTTCTTTCAAGGTTTTTTCAGAAACTACAACTCTCCAAGGAATACCAATCAAATCAGAATCAAAAAGTTTTTCACCAAAAGATTTATCGTTTCTGTCATCGTACAATACTTCAATATTAGCCTTTTTAAGTTCGTTATACAACTTTTCAGTTGCGCTTTCTACTTTTTTATTTTCTGCAGTAGAAAGTAAATGAACTTGAAATGGAGCTATGTTTTGTGGCCAAATAATTCCTCTTTCATCATTATTTACTTCTACTATTGCAGACAATAATCTTGGCAATCCTATTCCATAGCAACCCATAATGATTGGTTTAGTTTCACCTTTTTCATCAGTAAAATTAGCCTTCATGGCTTCGCTATATTTTGTTCCTAATATAAAAATATGTCCAACCTCTATGGCTTTTTTAACTTCCAAGACAGTCTTGCAGTTGGGACAATTCTTAATCATACCTGATTTTTCAATATTAGAAGAAAATTTACATTTTGGACAAACTAATATTTTATCTTCTCCCACCTCAGCAACTATCATAAATTCATTAGAAAAACTACCACCTATAGTTCCTGAGTCAGCCGCAACACAAATTGGATTCAAGCCCACTCTTTTAAGAATGTTGAAATAAGCTTTTTTAACTTTTTCATAGAACACCTCAACTTCTTTTTCGTTTTTATGAAAACTATAAAGATCTTTCATAATAAACTCTCTGGTTCTCAATAATCCTCCCTGGGCTCTCATCTCGTTCCTAAATTTATTTTGAATTTGAAAAACAGAAAAAGGTAAATCTTTATATGACTTCACTCTTTGTCTAACCAAATCTGTCACCACCTCTTCATGGGTTGGTCCAAGACCATATAATTTATTATGCCTATCTTTAACTTGAAATAAAGGAGGATCAATTTCTGTCCATCTTTTAGTCTCTAACCATAATTGTTGAGGAATTAAAGAGGGCATAAAAATTTCTTGAGCGCCTAGGGCCTCCATTTCTTCTCTTACAATGCTCTCTATCTTTCTATAAACTCTCATTCCCAATGGTAAAAAACTATAAACTCCTGAAGTAAGTTGAGAAATAAAGTCCCCCCTTAATAACAATTGATGAGAAATAGCTTCTGCTATTTTTGGTGCTGATTTTTGAGTTTTTACTAAAAGTTTAGATTGTTTCATTTTACAAAAATTTAATAATGTCTTTTATAGCAATAATCACCATTAAGATAATTAATAACATAAAAAATAGTGAATTGATTTTTTCTTCTACATTTGAATTCAACGGTCTTTTATTAATTTTTTCTAATCCTAAAAATAATATCTTTCCTCCGTCCAGTGCTGGTATGGGCAAAAGATTAAAAATAGCCAAGTGAATAGTTATAATCGCTACAAATTGAAGATAAAAAACAATCCCCGTTTCAATAGCTTGATTAGCCAAAGAACCTATCCCTATAGGCCCGACAACAGCTACTCCAGTTAAAGATTTTCCGCTAAAGATTTTTTGGAATATTCCAATAAAACCTAATGTAATTTGTTTTGTCAGCATTATGGCATTGGCGAAAGCTTCATAAAAAACAGATCTAAAAGGAATTTTTTTTAGAGTCGTTCTGGTCAAAGATACTACCATAGATCCCTCTCCAATTGGAACATTTATTCTGGGAATAAGAGAAACTTCAGATATATTATTAGCTCTTTCAATCAATATAATCACTTCCTTGCCTTTATTTTTTTCAATAAATTCTTGAACATCAATAATCTTATTAATTTGTATTTTTTCTTCTAAAGTAGACTCGAGAGCAACAACAATGTCTCCAGCCTTAAGGCCCGATGATTCGGCTGGAGATCCAGAAGACACGGCAGTAATTTGAACTCTAGCATCAACTGATTCAATTTCATCCGGTATCGCCACATATGTTCCCGTTAAAAAAATAATGGCTAATAAAACAACTCCGGCAAGCCAAGAAAACATTGGTCCTCCAATTGCCATTAAAGCTCTCTGTCCAATAGTTTTGTTTTTATAAGCATCAATACTTTCTTCGCCCTCTATTTTAATAAAAGCTCCAAACGGTAACCAATTCAAAGAATAAAAAGTATCCCCCATTTTCTTACCAAAAATCCTAGGAGGATATCCTATTCCAAATTCTTCTACAACAACGCCAGATCTTTTAGCAAAAATAAAATGACCAAATTCATGGATTGCTGCTAAAAAGATTAGTGTTAATAATATGATAAAAATATTAAAAAACATTATTCTGAAATTTCGTTTTTCTTTTTTTCAATTATTGCCTCAATTTTCTCAATATACTCGTCAACCAGCTCTTGAAGCTTATCTTTAGCCCTAAATTTATCGTCTTCTCTAATCTTGCCTTCTCTAGTGAAATTCTGAATTTTATCCCAGGCTTCCTGTCTCCATCTTCTTATTGTCTGACGTGATTCTTCTTTTTTTTGTGAAATTAATTTTAATAAAGTTTCTCTGTATTCTGTGCTTAGAGGAGGAAAATTGATTCTAACAACTTCTCCATCAACAACTGGGCTAGCTTGTAGTGATTTATCGGCAAATAAGGCTTTTTCTATGGACTCCAAATATGAAGAATCCCAAGGTTGAACAACAATCTCTCTTGGTTTGGGAGTAGAAATGGCTGCCAATTGCTTCAATGTGAATTTTTGATTAAAACAATTTACCTCAATGTCTTCAACCAAGGAAGCTGAAACTCTATTAGTTCTAACTTTAGCTATTTCTTTTTCTAAAAAATCTACTACCTTTTGAAGTTCTGGTTTAATATTTTTGATAATTTCTTCGTACATATTTTTAAATACTTAAAAGTATATTTTCTATTGCTAATTTTGCATTAATATTAGTACTAGCAATGAGAGAATTAATTCTTTGTAAAACATTTAAACTTTTTTTAATTTTAATTATGGATTCAACATTCTCGTCTCGTACGCTTTTTATCAACTTATTTCTTAAAAAACTAATCCATATTTCTATTTCCTCTTTATGGTCATCTTTTTGAGATAATTCTTTAGCGTATTTGAATCTTTCGGCTAAAGAAGAGTTAATTAATTCATTGAATTTATTAATAATGACCTTCCTCTGTTTTAGTTTTTCTGGATATTCAATAAAATCAATTGCCTCTCCCGGTCTTCCCCCACTCAACTCAATAATTTCTTTAATTTTTTCTTCTTCTGTTTTATCTTTCAAATATTCTAATATTTCTTGATTGGAAACTAAATAAAATTTAACCATTTCGCATCTAGAAGAAATTGTGGGTAATAATAACTCAGGCTTTTCACTTATCAAAATCATAACCGATTTGCCCTTCGGCTCTTCTAGGGTTTTCAATATGGCATGTTGTGCATCTATTCCCATCAAATGAGCGTCGTCAATAACAGCTATTTTAAAAGAATCAATGGGACTTTTAAGAGACATTCTCCAAATTAAATCTCTGATTTGATCTATTAAAATTTTCTGATTCTGAGACTCTATGAAAACAAAATCCGGATTTTGATTTAAATTAGCAGAATTGGTAATTAAAGAAGCTAATTCTAGGGCGACTGTTCTTTTCCCTAATTTTTTTTGACCAGAAAAGATATAGGCATGAGATAATTTATCAGATTCAAAACTGTTTTTTAAAAATTCCCATTGTTTTCTATGTCCTATGGTTTTCATTGCCTTTTAACCATAATGCTCTTTTTGTACAAATCTAAATTTTCTAAAATTAATCCTGCTCCTCTAGCTACACAATAAAGAGCGTCATCAGCCAAAATACAAGGAACTCCAGTAGACCTTGCAATTAACGTGGGCAAATTCCTAATCAAAGATCCCCCGCCAGTCAAAACCATTCCCTTGTCCATAATATCGGCTGATAATTCGGGAGGGGTGTCTTTTAAAACCAACTTAATTTCTTTAATAATTTCTTGTAGTGAATCTGAAATAGCCTCACAAACCTCATTAGAAGAAATTTTAATCATTCTTGGTAATCCAGAAATCAAATCTCTCCCCTTAACTTCCATAATCCTAACTTCTTTTTCTGGGATGGCTGATCCTATTTCCATTTTAATAATTTCTGTTGTTCTTTCCCCCACAGCCAAATTATATTTCCTTTTAATAAATTCTGATATAGAAACGTCTATTTTGTCTCCAGCTACTCTCAAGGATCTAAAAGTGACTATTCCTCCCAAAGAAATAACTGCTACTTCTGCTGTTCCTCCTCCAATGTCAACCACCATATTGCCAGAGCATGAATTAATTGGTACATCTGCTCCAATAGCTGCCAAAATGGGTTCTTTAGCCAAATAAACAGCCCTGGCACCAGCTGCCAATCCCGCCTCCACAACAGCTCTTTTTTCTGTAGAAGTAGAGCCTGCTGGAACACCGATTAAAAGCTCTGGTTTAATGAATCTCCATGATCCCGAAACTTTATCTATAAAATACTTCAACATGGCTTGAGTAACTCTATAATCAGCAATAACACCATCTTTCAAAGGACGATAAACTCTTATGGTGTCTGGTGTACGACCAAGCATTTCTTTGGCTTTTTCCCCCACAGCTAAAATTGAATTATCTTGCAAATCTACAGCCACAACAGAGGGTTCCCTTAAAACCACTCCTTTGTGAGGTAAAAAAACCAATGAATTACATGTTCCCAAATCAATTCCAATTTTTTTAACAAACATTTTAGTAAATTATGTTTTAGGATTATTTTAATTCTAACCAAAATTAATTAGATTAGCAAGTTGAGGTAATTATCCAATAAAATATGGAATTTTTGCTTGGGAACTGTAATATGGGATTAATTTAGTGTAATATGTCTATATATTAAGCTGTTTTAATAATTTTAAAATATGAATAGAAACTTTAGAAAATTATTATTCTTACTGTGCTTTTTTTTATTTATCACTATAACTCCACTATCTTTGCTCTATTCTCAGGGTTATAGAATAGATTTAAACTCTGGAGATATAAAAATCACGCAAACAGGAGGTTTGTTTTTAAGAATTCAACCAAAAGAAGCTGAAATTTATTTGAATTCTAAATTAAGAAAAAAAACTGATTTTCTTTTTGCTTCAGCTTTAATTGAAAACCTAATACCTAAAAAATATAATGTTACTGTTAAAAAAGAAGGGTATCATTCTTGGTATAAACAATTAGGGGTAGAAGAAAAAAAAGTTATAGCCTTTGAAAATATCCTTTTAATCCCAGAAAATCCTGAATTTAAAATAACATCAACCAATGTCAGTGATTTTTATGCCATCCCAAATTCTAAAAAAATAATAACCAAAGAATTAAATAATGACGGATGGGCTCTAAAACTTTATGATACAGACAAAAGAATCAAAAGCCATTTGCTGGAAGAAAAAGAAGTTTATTCAAAAGGAGCCGAGCTATTAAGTCTAGAGATGTCTCCTGATTCTAAAAATCTTTTTTTAGAAATTGGGATGAAAGAGCAGATTAAAAACTTTATTCTAAATATAGACGAAGGAGCTTCTTCGTTACAAGAAGATAAAACTCCAAAAAATCTACTCGTTAACATTGTTATATGTAAATTCTTAGAAGAAAAAAATTATTGCCTAGACAATAATGGTAATCTTTTTCAATCTAACAAAAGTTTTGAAGAAAAAATAAAGTTAACTGAAAGTCCATTTCCAATTCAACTAGAAACAAAATATGTTCTAGAAATTCAAGGAAACTTAATCTTTTTAAAAGAAAATGAGAAACTTTACTTGCTTGATGAAGAATCAAAAACTTTTGAATTGTTTGCTGAAGATTGCCAAGGAATAAAAAAATCTTTCAACTCAGAAAAATTAGTATATTTTTCCGAACATGAGGTCTGGATTATGTTTTTAGCAGATCAAAAATCTCAACCCTATAAAAAAGCCGGAGATAAAATATTTTTAATTAGGCTTTCTGAAAAAATCAATGACATTACTTGGCTAGATTCTGATCATATTATTTTATCTAATAACAATAAAGTTCTAATAGGCGAAACAGACGAAAGAAATGGCGTTAATATGGTTGACTTAGCAATCTTTGATTACCCCAAAATTATATTTAATCAGTCTGACAAAAAACTATACGTATTAAGCGACAACAATATCTATCAATCTATAAAATTAATTCCCTAAATTAATCTACTAAGCTAAGCTCATCGTAATTTCTATTATCTCTTTGACCATTGTGGTGCTTTTCTGGCACGCTTCAATCCAGGTTTCTTTCTCTCTCTCATTCTAGAATCTCTGGTCAAGAATCCTGCTTGTTTCAATTTTTGCCTAGATTCAGGATCATAAATTTCTATAGCTCTAGTAATTCCATGCCTTAAAGCTTCAGCTTGAGATGATACTCCTCCGCCTTTTAATATAACAGTGATTCTAAATTTATCTTCAAACTCCATTATAATTAAGGGAGACTTAACTATTTCTTGTAATTCAAATGTAGGAAAATATTCTTTAAAAGTTTTATTGTTAACAATAATTTCTTTATCGCCCTTAATATATAATCTTACCCTGGCTACTGCCGTTTTTCTTCTCCCAACAGCTTCAAAATATTCTCCCTTGATGACTTTGTCTTTCTTCACCGTTTTCTCTATAACAACTTTTTTCTTTGCAACTTTAACAGGCTTTTTCACAGCTTTTTTAATTGCTACTTTGGCCTTAATAATTTTCTTCACGGCTTTTAAGGGGGTTTTGTCAATCTTTTCAATAATTTTTTTCTCTTTTTTCTCTGCCATTTTACTTAAATTTTAATCTTTTAATTTGAATCTGTCTTAGCTTGTTTTTGGGTAGCATTCCCCAAACAGCTTTTTTCAAAACCTCTCCTGGTCTTTTTTCAAATAAAACCCTAAGAGGTACTTCTGTTGTTCCTCCAATATATCCTGAATGTCTAAAATATGTCTTCTGGTCTAATTTCTTGCCTGTAAATTTCATCTTGTCAACATTTTCAATAACTACAATATCTCCAATTTCTTTATTTAGTGCAAAATCAGGCTTTCCTTTTCCTCTCAGAAGAACGGCTACCTCAGTAGCTAGTCTTCCTAATATTCTGCCTTCGGCATTAATTGTATGTGTTTCTCTTTGCATATTCTTTTAGTGCTTATACTAATTCGATTATTGCCATCTTTGATGCGTCTGACTTTCTGGGAACAGTTTTAATAATTCTAGTATAACCTCCTGCTCTTTTCATATACTTTGGAGCAATCTCTTCAATCAATTTTTTAACAATTTTGAGAGATTGTGTTTTTAAAAGCAATCTTTTTGAGGCTAAATCCCCCTTCTTAGCTCTAGTAATTATTTTTTCTGCAACACCTGATAATTCTTTAGCTTTTGCTTGGGTGGTTTTAATTTTTCCACTCAAAAACAATGCTCTGGCCAAGCTCTTCAACAATGCCTTCCTTTGAGAGGATTCTCTATTTAACTTTCTTCCTTTTATTCTTTTTCTCATCTTTTTTAATAACAGCTTTTTTAGTTTTTACTGTCTTTTTTTCTTCTTTCTTAACTGGAACCTTTTCTTCGACTGCCTTTTTCTCTTTCTTACCATTCAATGTTTCAACTAAAGAAAAATGTTTTACTAAAATTTCTGAAGATTGATTCAAAGCTTCTTCTGGTGTAATAGTTCCGTTTGTCTCAATTTCTAAAAATAATCTATCAAAATCTGTTCTGTTTCCCACTCTCATATTCTCTACTCTAAAACTCACTTTTTGAACTGGAGAGAAAATTGCATCAAGCAATATGGCTCCTATCTCAAGTTTTTCTTTATTTCTGTTTTCTCTTGGAACATATCCAACTCCTTTTTCAATTTTAACTTCCATTTCTAGTTCAGCGGTTTTTCTGGTCAAAGTAGCTACATGACAATCTTTATTAATCAATTCAACCTGACTTGGTAATTTAAAATCAGAAGCTTTAATCTCTTTTTCTCCCTTAATCTTTAATACTCCTATTTGTGGTTCGTCCCCATGAACTTTAAAACTAATTTCTTTCAAATTCTGCATTATTAAAATAATATCTTCCAATACGCCAGGTAGAGTTGAAAATTCATGAGGAACATTTGTAATTTTCATCTGAGTTATGGCTGATCCAGGAAGAGATGAAAGTAAAACCCTTCTAAGACTGTTTCCAACAGTTACCCCATACCCAGGATAAAGATCTTCTATTTGAAATTTTGCCCAATTATCCTTTTGCTCAATAATTTGAGGTTTTTTTGGATAAGAAATCATATTGTATCTTTTTAATTAATATTAAATAAATACTACTTTGAGTAAAATTCGAACACAGATGATAATTCAATAGGTGGAGCAGCTTCTTCAAGAACTGGCTCTAATTTTACTGTTCCCTCAAATTGATCAATTTTTAAAAGTAACCAACTGGGTGTAACATATTTTTTTAAACTAGCAGCCAAATCTTTAAAAATTGGTTTATTCACAGAAGATGGTCTAATTTGAATTTTATCATCTTTTTTAACAGAAAAAGATGAAATATTAACAATTCTACCATTAACTAAAATATGTCTATGAGAAACTATCTGCCTAGCTTTATTACGAGAAGCGGCAAATCCAAGCCTAAAAATAACATTATCTAGTCTTTTCTCTAAAAGTTGAATTAACTTTACTGGTGCATCTTCGGCTCCACTCTTTTTTTCCAAAACACTTTTAACATAATTACTAAATTGTGTTTCTCTTAAGTTATACCAGTTTTTAAGTTTCTGTTTTTCCTTCAATTGCTTTCCATATTCAGAAAGTGGCTTTGGTCTTCTTTTTCCTTTTTGACCGGGAGCATAGGGTTTCCTAATCATAGAACATTTAACAGAATTACACCTGTCTCCTTTCAAGAAAAGTTTATCCCCCGCCCTTCTACAAATTTTACATTTATCAGTTTTCATAGCTAAAAAATTATAATCTTCTTGGTTTACGTCTTCTGCAACCATTATGCGGAACAGGTGTTACGTCAGTAATAGAAACTACATCAAATCCTTTAGCAGCTATTGAACGAATAGCAGAATCTCTACCAGCTCCAATTCCTTTTAAAACAATGGCTATTTTTTTAATATTCATTTTTTCTGCGGTCTGGCAAATTGTTTCAGCTACCTTAGAGGCTGCAAAAGGTGTTCCCTTTTTTGTTCCCTTAAATCCAACTGCGCCAGATGAACTCCAATACAAAACATTACCATTAGTGTCAGTAAGGGTTAAAATTGTGTTATTGTAGGTGGAGTGAATATAAATTTTAGCCTCTCCAATATTTTTAGAGGTTTTTTTAACTTCTTTTTTAAGTTTTGACTCTATATTGCTTGTCTCCTTCAATAACTCTTCTTTGCTTTGTTGTATAATACGTTTCTTCCCCATTTGATTATTTTTACTTTGCTGCTGGAGGTGGTTTTCTTCCGGAACCAACAGTCTTTCTCACATTCCCCCTTACAGTCCTTGAATTAGTTTTAGTTTTCTGACCTCTCGCAGGCAATCCTTTGGCATGACGACTTCCTCTATAGCTACCAATGTCTCTCAACCTCTTAATGTTAGTCAATAATTCTCTTTTTAAATTACCCTCAATCTTATAATTTTTTTCAATAACCTCTCTTAATTTATTGGTTTCTTCTGGTAATAATTCAGAGGTTTTTTTAATAGGATCAATATTAGCTGCCTTTAAAATCTCTGAACTCAAAACTCTTCCTATCCCAAATATATAAGTTAATGAAATTAATATTTTTTTATTATCTGGGATATTAATCCCTGCAATTCTTGCCATAATTTTTTATCCTTGACGTTGTTTATGTTTTGGGTTTTTGCAAATCACATAAACCCTGCCCCCTCTGCGGACAATTTTACAATCTTTACAAATTTTTTTTACCGATGGTCTCACTTTCATAAAATTATCTTTTTTTACCTCTATAAACTATTCTTCCCCTATTCACGTCATAGGGAGTCATTTCAACTGTAACTTCGTCACCAATCAAAATCTTTATTCTAAAAACTCTTAATTTGCCAGCTAAATGAGCTAAAACCTCCTTACCATCTTCCAGCTTGACACGAAAAAGAGTATTTGGCAGTGATTCCAAAACGATACCTTGTTTCCTTAAAATGTTTTGTTTCATTGATAATTTAATATTTCAAGGCTAACAAATATTTTGAAATTAGTCAATGATGAACTTGATTTCAATATTTTTGTCATCCTTAGGCACTTTGCTTACCCAAAAAGGTGAAAATTCTACTGTTGCTTCCTCTATATTATCGTTACCCATTAAATAAAACCTTGCCTCATTAAAAGTTTTCCCCTTGAGAGCTATTTTCAAAACCTCTTCATTAATATCAGAATATATTTTAGCTTTAGTGTCTATAACGAATTGAGCACTACCCAATTCAAAATCTATTACCCCTAAGTCATAAACTATTTCAATGCTTGGTCCATATACTTTTTTATCTTCTTCAATTTTAGAAGAAATGTATTGATCTGTAAAAATATTAGCATCCTCTTTTTTAAAAACAATTGTTTTGCATTCAGCTCTCGCTCTAAAAATAAAATTATCTGATATTTGTCCTGCTTTAGAAATAGATCCCGAATCAACTACTTTGACTTCAAGTGTTTCGGGCAATAAAACATATCCCACCAAAACCATTCCCTCTAGTTCTGTCTTACAATCTTCTTTGGATTTTTTTTCAAGAATATTCTTAGCATTATCTAAATCATCTTGACTAATTTGATTTGTTTCCTGTTTATGCCCTCCAGACATTGATTGAAAAGACTTACCATAAAAATAAGTATACTTGGGACCACCTGCAAGTCCAGGAATAGAGAACGTAGACGTTCCTATATTATAATCTTCTCCAGTCTCTTCAGCCTCTACTTCAACATCTAAAAAACCTGGTATTTTTTCTCCTTTATCAATTTTTTGACCTGGAATAGTTACCTTTTTGGGCGTTCTAAACACTTTCCCATCTTTAGAAACAAATCTAGTGGTAGCAATAAGAGATTGAGGTTCTGCTGAATAAGAATTATACACACGAATAATACCTGTTGCTTTTCCTTCTTTGATAGTTTTGCCGGTTGAACTAAATTCTTCTGTAATAATTTTCGTATTTTCCAAGACCTGTCCTGGAATTGATAAAGAAGATAAATTTATTTCTTTTGTTTTTTCGTTTACTTTTAAACTGGTAGAAAAATCTACGATTTCAGTTTTAGGATAAATTTCAATTTTGGCTTTAGATAAAGATAATAATCCAAAAAAAGAAAAAACTGCCACTAATACAAAAAATAAACGTTTCTTGTTGGGAAGAGAAATTTTAGGAACATCCAAAGAAATCCCTGGTATCTTTTCTTCCAGAAGAATTTCTTCTGTAGTGATTAATTTTTTATCTTCTATTTCCTCTGGGGGAAAAATATCTATGAGTTTTTTTACCATTGAAGTATTATATCAGAAAGACGATTGTTCCAAAAGAGCCTTAATCCTTCTAACTCCAGCGGAAGAAGATTCTTCTTTAATAATCTTAAATTTTCCCAACTCAGAAAGCCTCTTAACGTGAGGACCTCCACAAATTTCTTTAGAAAAATCACCAATAGAATAAACATTAACTTTTTCAGGATATTTATTTTTAAAGAAAACTAATGCTCCTTCATTCACTGCGTCTTTGTATAACATTTCTTTCATTTCAACAATTAAATCTTCTTCAATTTTTTGATTAATTAAATTTTCAACTTTTTTAATTTCTTCTTCAGTTAATTTCGCAGAATGAGAAAAATCAAATCTTAGTCTTTCAGAATTAATATCAGATCCCATTTGCTGAATATGGTCACCCAAAATAGTTCTTAATGCTTGATGCAATAAGTGAGTGGCTGTATGTAATTTAGCTTCTTCTTCTCCGACTCCTTTTCCAACTCCTCCAAATTTCTTCTCTACTCCAGCCCTAGAAATTTCTTGATGCTTTTCAAAAGCATTTTCAAAGCCCGTTTTATCAACTTTCAAATTCTTTTCTTGAGCTAATTCAATAGTGAGATCCAGTGGAAACCCATATGTATCATAAAGATGAAAAGCATCAATTCCAGATATATCTCCTTTTTCAATAATTTTTTCAAATTGCTTTAATCCCTTTTCTAAAGTTTGTTCAAATTTTTCTATCTCTTCTTGAAGAACGCTAACAATTATTTCTTCTTTTAGTTCAGGATAAACATCTTTATAAATACTCAACACAGAAGGAACTAAACTTAAAATAAATTTAGTAGGTATTTCCAAATATTTTTCAATTCCCACCATTCTTCTAATTAATCTTCTTAAAATATATCCCCTTTCTTTATTAGAAGGCAAGACTCCATCAGAAATTAAAAACACAGAACTTTTAATATGATCTGCAATAATTCTTTTCTGAACTTCACTGCCAACAACAATCTGACTCATTATGGGTTCGAACAAGTCTGTTTCAAAAACTGATTCTTTTCTTTGCATGATAAGAGCAACTCTTTCTAGTCCAGCTCCTGTATCAACGCCTCTTTGTTTTAAAGGAGTTAATTTATTATCCTTATCCATAAAATACTCATTGAACACTAAATTCCAAATTTCTAAATCTCTACAGTAAATTTCTACAGTAGGACCGCAAGGACCTTCCGCTCCAGTGGGGCCCCAAAAATTTTCTCCCCTAGGCATTTTTTTAATTTTTTCTTCGGGAACACCTAATTTCTTTAAAACATCAAATGATTCTTTATCAAAAGGAACTTCGTCATCTCCTTCAAAAACAGTAAAATAGCATTCTTCTAAATCAAGGTTTAATTCATTAAAAATAAAATCCCATGCCAGTTTAATAGTTTCTTCTTTAAAATAATCTCCAAAACTAAAATTTCCGATCATTTCAAAAAAAGTTAGATGTCTCTCATCTCCCACTTCTTCAATGTCAGAGGTTCTAAAGGATTTTTGACAAGAAGTTACTCTGTTTCCATATGGAGAAAGTTTTCCTAAAAAATAATCCTTAAACTGTTGCATTCCAGCAGTTGTTAATAAAACGCTGGGATCAGTCGGAATAAGCGAAGAAGACAGAACTATGGTGTGTCCGTTTTTTTCGAAAAACTTTAAAAATTTTTCTCTTATTTCTACTGCTTTCATGTTTTTTGATTTTATCAGAAAAACTAAAATTATTAAAATTATTTTATCTCCGATATAATGCCACCACCCAAAAGTTCTTGGCCTTTATAGAAAACAATTGACTGGCCTGGGGTTATGGCTCTTTGTGCTTTCACAAACTCAATCATATTTCCATCAACAACAGCTCTGGCTCCTTCATGGCCATATCTTGTCTTTGCTAAAACCTTAATAGGAAATTTGGTATTTTTAGAAAGCCAATTCATGTTTTTAACTTTTATCTTTTTTGCATATAAATCTTTTTCGTCAGAAGTGACAAAAAGAATGTTTTTCTTAATATCTATCTTCCTCACATAATATGGCTTAGAACTTGAAACACGAATATTTTTTCTTTGCCCAATAGTATAAATAAATAAACCTGAATGCCTGCCAATCTTTTCATTTTTTTCATTAATAATATCCCCCTCTTTCATTTTTAAACTATCTTTTAAAAATCCAACAATATCTTTTTCAATAAAACAAATATCTTCTGATTCTTTACCAACTTTTTTTAAAAAATCATTTTTTCTAGCTATTTCCCTAACTCTTTCTTTGATTAAACCTCCCACAGGAAACAAAACCTTGCTTAATTGCTTTTGATTTAATCTCCATAAAAAATAGCTTTGATCTTTCTTGCTATCTTTAGACTTAAATAATTTATATCCACTCCCCCTTCTCTGTTTTATTACATAGTGGCCAGTGGCTAAATAATCAGCTCCCAAACTCATGGCCTTTCTCAACAATAAGCCAAACTTAATTTCTTTATTACATAAAACACAAGGATTGGGAGTAATACCAAGTCCATAACTATCTATAAAATAATCAATAACAATTTTCTTAAACTCTTTAGATAAATCAAAAATAACAAAAGGAACTCCTAGTTTTTTAGCTACTCCCCTGGCTTCTTTTTCAGCATTAAAAGACTTCTTAGAGTTAGCGAGTCTCATAAAAACACCAGACACGTCATATCCATCCTTTTTCAATAGAAAAGCTGATACAGAGCTGTCTACGCCCCCAGACATCCCAACAAGAACCTTCTTCCTCCTCATATGTTTTTAATTATTTTAATAAACTCTTGAGAATTTAATGAAGCCTCTCCTATTAATAATCCCTGTGTTCTAGCTACATCAATATACTCTTTAGCATTATCTGAATTCACACTACCACCATAAAGAATCTTAAAATCCTTAGCTATTTTAGAAGAATACCTTTTCTTAATCATGTTTCTAATTAATAGATTCTGAGTTAAAACCACACTTGATTCACATGGCTTTCCTGTGCCCACTGCCCAAACTGGTTCATAAGCAATAATCACATTCTTAATTTCTTTATCGTCAATTCTATTCAATGCTTTTGAAACTTGAGTATTCAAAACTCTCAAAGCTTGTCCTGTTTTCTTTTCTGTTGCTGTTTCTCCAACACAGAGAATAACCTTAAATCCATTATCAATGGCCTTTTTAAGTTTTTTCGAAATCATTTCATTCGTTTCTTTATTATGCTTCCTTCTTTCAGAGTGACCCACTAAAACATATTTACAATCTGTTTCTTTTAAAATCAAAGGAGAAATGTTCCCTGTAAAATTACCCTCGTTTTCCCAAAACAAATCTTGAGCTCCCAAAACAACAGAAGAATTTTGTGTTTTCAGATTAGATAAATAAGCACTTGAAGGACAAACAACAATCTCTGCTTTTCTTTCTAATCCTTTTGCTTTTCTTTTAATAGAATTAAAAAGCTTCTTGATTTCAGTCAAGCTGTTAATGTTCATTTTCCAATTTCCAACAATTAATGGTTTCATGTTATTGTTTTCTCAAGAATTTTGCTGCATCTTCTGGCGAGATTGTTGAAATCTCCATTCCTACTCCTGCCTCAAATCCAGCCCAAATAGACAGTCTTGGTATAATAGTCCAGTGCCAATGATAATCATCATGTTTTTTACCGTCACAAGGAGCAGTATGTAAATAAATATTATATGGAGGATTATTAAGTCCTTTATATAGCTTCTTCAAAGCCTTTTCAAAGGCTTCTGCTAACTGTTCTTTTTCTTTTTCTGTAATGTCTTCAAAATTAGATTTGTGTTTTTTGGGAGTAATAATAATTTGAAAAGAAGACTTTGAAGCAAAAGGACAAAGAGCTAAAAAATCCTGGTTTTCAAAAATAACTCTTTCTTTTGCCTTCTTTTCCCATCTTATCATTTTGCAATAAACACAATCTTTATTTTTTTGATAATACTTTTGAGCATTCATTAAAGAAATTCTTAAATCCTTATCAATCAATGGAGTGGTAATAATCTGAGAATGAGGATGGGGTTGAGAGGCTCCTGAACCTAGTCCGTAATTCATAAAAACAGAAATATGATTAACGTGCTTCTCATTCATTAAGTCTAGATATCTCTGCTGATATGCATCAAGTAATTCTTTAATTCTCTTAACTCCCAATTGCGCTAAAGATTTTTCGTGATCTTTTGAAACAATTATCTCTTGAAATCCCACTGCTTTCATTTTTTTATACAAACCCCCCTCTATACTTTCATCTAGAGAATCTGATGGCTTAAAGACTGGAAAAAGATTTGGTATAACAATCGTAGTCCAGTCTTTTGGAATTCCCCTATCTAATGGATATTGTTTTCCTTTAGAATAAATTAAGGTTGGTTTTCTTTGTGTTTCAATATTGCAAAAAGGACAATCTTTTTTAGCAATCTTTTCTACCTTCATTTTTTTAAACTTAAAACCCTGAGGCTTCTTTCCTTTTGAGGTTGCTATAACAACCCAATCTTTAGAAATTAAATCGTATCTTAACTCTGAATAAATATTTTTATTCATAAATTCTAGAAATTAAATTTAATCTAATTTTAAATAAATCAATTAACATCTTCACCATTGATTTAAACTTAACCTTACTATCCAGGTCATTCTTCCAATAAATTGGAACCTCTTTAATCTTGAAACCAGCTCTTTTAGCTAGAATTAAAATTTCAGGATCAAAAGCAAATCTATCTATTTTTCCTTTAGGAAAAACTTCTTTAACACACTTTGCACTAAAAGCCTTAAAACCGCATTGCGTGTCATCTATTTCCCAAAGCCCAACAATAATTTTTCTTAAGTACATAAAAACGTCGCCAGTAAAAACCCTGAATGCGGGCTGTGGAGGATCTGAAACAGCTCCCTCCACATCTCTTGAACCAATTACAACGTCAAATCCTTTATAAAATTCAGGCCACATTTTTTCAATCTGGTCTAAAGAAGTTGAATTATCGGCATCTGTCAATAATCTATATTCTCCTTGAGCTTCTAGCAATCCAAATCTTACGGCATAACCCTTTCCTCTATTTACTTTATAACTTATAATTTTTAAATTCTTAATTTCTGACTGAAGGGATTTTACAATCTCAACTGTATTGTCTTTTGATCCATCGTCCACTACTAAAATCTCATAATCATAATTTTGAGTCTTTAGATATTCATCAACTTCCTTCAAAGTTTTAGGAAGTCTTTTTTCTTCATTATAGGCTGGCATTACAACCGAAAGTTTAATTTTACTCATATGTTTTTTAATTTATTTATTAATTTTAACATAAATTTCTCTTCTCACAACAAAACTGGCAGAGATTTCTCTCTACCAATCAAATTTAATCTTCAAAATCAACGAGGCCGGGTCTCGTTGACGCTTCTGACTCTAATTTGTAAAGAATCCAAGACTCTATCTTCTCTCTTATCTTTTCTTCTTCTCCAAAAAATTCTAGAAAAAAATCTTTTGTGATCACTGATGGAAAATTTTTCTTACCTATATAATCCCAATAGCTTGACCATCGATATTTATTTTCTAAAAATTCAATTGTTTTTCTGACATCTTCTACTTTCCCCTCTTTCCATCCTGATTCAATTATGCTTATTGGATTTGTATTAATATAAACAAAATTATTTTCTAGCTGCTCTTCTGATTTCACTCTTTTAATTTTATATCTATTCTGAAATAAAGTTCCCTCTCGTTCATATTTTTTATTAAAATAATAAGAATAACCACCGAGCTTTTGCATAAAAAGAACAATCCCATTATCAACTAATTGTCGCACCAATAAATGAAAATGATTTGGCATTAAAGCAAATGCATGAATTTCCACTATTGGAACTTTTGGTTTATATTCACTCGTACACAACGAGGCCGGGTCTCGTTGACGCCAGAAACCACGAGATGCCCAAGGTGCTGACATTTTATCATTAAAAATTAATAGACTATTAACAAAACGAAAATAATCTTCATCATCTAAAAAAATTTCTCTTTTTTCAATTCCTCTTTTAGTGATATGATAGAATTCTCCATTAGCAAATTGTACTTTTCTTATAGGCATATGATTATGATTTAAATCAACGAGGCCGGGTCTCGTTGGTAATTCTTTAATTTTAACATAAATTTCTCTTCTCACAACAAAACTGGCAGAGATTTCTCTCTACCAATCAAAATTAATAAGCAACAACTAATGAACTTTTTATTCTGTTAATATCTTAACCCCATTCTTAGTAACAGCTATAGTGTGCTCAAAATGAACCGATAAAGAATTGTCTATTGTCTTATATCCAGACCCATCTTTAGTAAGTTCAATCTCATAACTACCTGCTGTAACCATTGGCTCTAAACAAAAAACCATGCCCTCTTGAATTTCCATTCCCTTATGTCTTTTTCCATAATTCAAAATTTGAGGATCCTCGTGAAGATTTCTTCCTATCCCATGACCACATAAATCTCTCACTACCGCAAAACCCTGATCTTCAACATATCTCTGAATGGTATTTCCAATGTCTCCAAAAGTATTCCCCACTTTAATCTTCTTAATGCCTCTTTTCAATGATTTTTTTCCAACTTGAATTAATTTCTGAGCTTCTGGTGGAATACTTCCTATGGCAAAAGTGGTGGCCATATCTACATGAAATTCATTTCTATAAAGACCAATATCAAGCGAAACAATGTCTCCTTCTTTAAGCTTTCTCTTAGAGGGAGTCCCATGAACTATTTCTTCGTTTATAGAAACACAAAGACCGGCAGGAAAATTATCATATCCTTTAAAGGAAGGCGTTCCATATTGAGAAATAAGGACTTCAGCAATCTTATTTAGTTCTTGTGTTTCAATACCCATAACAGCCTTTTCTCTTATCTCTTTTAAAATAGAAGATAAAATTTTTCCGTTCTCAGCCATTATCTCAATTTCTTTTTCTGATTTGATTGGAATCATTCAATTGCTTTTAGGACATTCTTAAAAACCTTAACTGGAGCAGGAGAACCATTGATATTATGAATCTTGATATTTTCTTCTTCAACAACGCTCAGAATGGGCATAGTTTTTTCTCTAAATTCTCTCAATCTAACCTTAATAATTTCTGAATCATCATCTTTCCTTTCTACTAAATCTGAACCATCTATTTGGCATTTAGTTAATTTAGAGTTTTCTTCAGAATACAATACAGGGTGGCGCATTAATTCACATTCACGCCTGTGAGTATTTCTAAAAATAGCCTCTTCCTCTGAAATTTCAATATATAAAAATTCAACATTATCCTTCCCATATAAATCTTTTAAAATAGGGATTGTATGTTTTGCTTCATATAGGGTTCTAGGATAACCATCAAAAATAATGTTTTTACCCTCCCCATGAAGCTCTTTAACCTTTTCATTGGTAAAATAAGTAACAAAAGCATCGTCCCATAGTTTGCCATCTGCTCTTAATTTCTTCTGCTCTTCAAAATAATACTTATCACCTTCAATTTCTACAAAAGAACCTGGATCTGCTTCTTCAATAATTCTTCCCACTATAGCGCTAGTTTTAAAATGATAAAAACCTAATTTTTCTGACAACAAATTAACTTGTGTTCCCTTTCCAGCTCCTGGAGAACCAATGACCATAATAGCTTTTTGTTTTTTCATATCTTTGTTTTTCTATTATATCAAAAAAGACGGGAATATACCCGCCTTTGATTATTTAAATTTTAGAATGTATCGTATTCTCTCATTTGCAACTGGGCATTAATCTGGCGCATTGTCTCTAAAACAACACTAACCACAATCAGCAACGAAGTTCCTCCTATCAAAAATCTAAAAGCAAAAATACCTGTAATGTTTCCAATAAACTGAGGCAAAACTGCAATTATTCCCAAGAACAAAGCTCCAAAGGGCAATATTCTATTCAATACAGTAGATAAATAACGAACCGTAGATTCGCCTGGCCTTATTCCTGGAACAAATCCTCCCATTTTCTTTAGATTGTCAGCAATATTACTAGGATCAAAAGTAATCATGGTATAAAAATAAGTAAATCCAAAGACGAGAATAAAGTATACTATAGCGTATGCAATGGAATTTTCAAAAAATCCAGCCACTTTCATTAAGAAGCCAGCTACTCCAGTATCCCCTCCTCCCAATAAACTACCAAGCATGGCTGGCAAGGTTAAGAAAGACAAAGAAAAAATAATAGGCATTACTCCTGCTGGATTAATGTTTAAAGGCAAAAAAGTAGAACTTCCTCCATACATTTTTCCACCCCTTACGCGCTTTGCATAAGAAACAGGAATATTGCGCTTTCCTTCATTAACCAAAACTACTCCTGTAATAATTAAAAATGCCATTACAAAAAACAAGACATAAGATGGTAATTGGCTTATTGTCCAAGAAGAAAATATCTGTAATAAATTACTAGGAAAGTCGGCTGCAATACCAGCAAAAATAAACAAGGAAACGCCTTCTCCAATTCCTTTTTCTGAAACTAATTCCCCTAACCACATTAAAATAATAGTACCGGCCGTGATTGTTAGGGCTGAAGTAATGAGACCCATAGGGTCCATAGCTCCAATAATCTCTCTTTTTTCAAAAAGAGATAACATGCTATAACCCTGCAACATAGCCAAGGGCACTGTCGCTATTCTAGTATATTGATTAAATTTTTGCTTTCCTGCCTCACCTTCTTCTTTATACATTTCTTCAATTTGAGGAAAAATCATTGTTAAAAGCTGAAAAATAATACTAGCTGTAATATATGGTCCAACTCCCAACATAACAATAGATAGATTCTCTAGGGCTCCTCCTGTAAACAAGTTCAATAATCCAAAGGCTTGAAAATCAGTAAAGAGTTTCTTAAGATTCTCGGGGTCTACTCCAGGAATTGGGATGTTAGCCATTAATCTAAAAATAGCAAAACACATTAAAATAAAGAGCATCTTATTCCTTAACTCTTTATCTTTAAATATTTGAACAATTTTCTTAAACATAGAATTTATTTACTAATCTTAATTGTTCCTCCCACTTTCTCAATTTTTTCTTTAGCTTTCGCAGAAACTTCACAATTTTCAAAAACAAGTTTTTTGATAATTTCCCCATTCCCTAAAACTTTAATTTTAGGAAATCTACCTTTAATTTTACGAATAATTCCTTTTGTAACCAAGGTTTCAACATTAACAACTTCTTCAACAGAAAAAGTCTTCTCTATAATTCCGAGATTTACAATAGAGTATTTATCGTCTCTCCTTCCCAATCTATAACCTCTTAATTTATGATATCTTTTAATTAAATTACGGATAGCGGGTTGGAAAGAATGTCCTGATCTTGATTTTTGTCCTTTTTGTCCCTTACCAGAGTACGTACCTCTTTTGCCTCCCCTTCCTACTCTTTTTCTATCTTTATTGGGATTTTTAATTTTTAATTCGTGTAGTTGCATATATTTAAAAAACTTTTAACTCTTCTATTTCAGTTTTAACTTCAACTTTTTTCTGATCGTCTTGTTGAAGTCTCAATTTTTCCAAAGCCTTAATGGTAACTCTTGCGTTATTCAATTTATTCTTAGTTTTACTCAACATTTTAGATGAAACATTCTTAATTCCAACTAAAGTACAAATAATTCTAACTGTTCCTCCGGCTATCAATCCCCTTCCTTTTCTTTGAGGTTTCAATAAAACTCTAGCTGAGCCAAATTTAGCTTCAACTTCATGAGGGATAGAATCTTCTGTCATCTCAATCTTAACCATATTTTTTTTAGCTATTCTCCTAGCTTTTTCCATGGCCAAAGAAACATCTTGCCCCTTGGCAACCCCTAAACCAATACTTCCCTTTTTATCTCCAATAATAACTACTGCTCTAAATCTTAATCTACGACCAGCAGCTGTCATTCTAACCACTCTAGCTAAATCTAAAAGCTGAGAATCAAGGTCATCCTCTTTTTTTCTTGGTGGTCTCTTTCTATAATTTTTTGGTTTTTCAGTAATCATAATTTTTTGTTTAGAATTTCAATCCTCCCTCTCTGGCTCCTTCGGCCAAAGCCTTAACTCTACCATGGTAAATATACCCCGCTCTATCAAAGACAACCTCTTTAATTCCTTTCTCTACAGCTTCTTTGGCTACAGCTTTTCCCAATTCTAAAGCTTGTATTATTTTGCCTTCTGTTTTTTTAATTTTTAAATCATTTGAGGAAAGTAAAACTTTCTTACTTTCGTCATCAATTAACTGAGCATATATATGTTGATTAGATCTAAAAACACAAAGCCTAGGTCTTTCTTTGGTACCTGAAATTTTAGCTCTCACCCTCCTATGTCTTCTCTGTCTTTTTTCAATTTTTATTTTTGGATTAATCATGTTTTTTAAATTAAGCGGCACTACCAGATCCAACTCTCTTACCGGTTTTTCTTCTAATTTGTTCTCCTTCATATTTCAAACCTTTACCTTTATAGGGTTCAGCTGGTTTTGTTTTTCTAATTCTAGCAGCAGTGTGAGTAACTATTCCTTTGTCTAATCCGCTTACCGTAATAATATTTTTCTCTACAGAAACTTCAACTCCTTCAGGAACAGTAACTTTAACAGGATGAGAAAAACCAACTTGTAAAACTATATCTCTTCCCTCCATAGCAGCCCTATATCCCAATCCTGATATTTCTAGTTTCTTTTCAAATCCACTTACTACACCTTCTACCATATTGGCGATTAAACTGCGAAAAAGACCCCAATAAGCTCTAACTTCCTTGGTTTCATTGGTTGGGGAAACAATTATCTGACCATCCTGAATTTCAACTTTAATTTCTGATCTGACTACTTGCTCCAAGTTTCCTTTTGGACCTGAAACCTTAACGGTTTCTCCGTCTATTGCAATACTTACTCCTTGCGGTATTAAAATTGGTTTTTTACCTATTCTTGACATATGTTTTACCAAATATGGAATAATACTTCTCCTCCGATTTTTCTAAATCTTACTTGATCATCTATCAAAAGTCCTTTTGAGGTAGACACAACAGCTTTTCCTAGACCCGACTTTACCCTATTGATTTCAGTATGAGACTGATAAATTCTTTGGCCAGGTTTTGAAATTTTCTTAAAGCCATTCATGGCTGGTGTCTTGTCGTCATTATATTTTAAAACAATTTCTAAAACTTTTTTAGTCTTTCTTCCTTTTTTTTCAATCTTCCCGATAAAACCATTAGTTTCTAAAACCTTAGCTACTGCAAATTTAAATTTAGAAAAAGGCATCTCAACTGTTTTGTGATTAACAGCTTGAGCATTCTTAATTCTATTTAACATGTCAGTAATTTTATCTGTCATTATATTTTACCAGCTACTTTTTTTAACTCCAGGAATAAGACCTTTGTTAGCCATTTCTCTAAAACAAATTCTACATAAACCAAAAGCTCTCATATATCCCCTTCCTCTACCACATTTAAAACAACGATTTTCTTTTCTGGATGAAAACTTTGGTTTTTTGTTAGCTTTTGCTATTGCGGACTTAATTGCCATTTTATTTTTTGATTGGAAAACCTAATAATCTTAATAATGCCAAACCTCTTTCTTGATCTTGAGCGGTAGTTACTACTGTTATTTCTAAACTTAATATTTCTCTAACTTTTTCTGGTTCTATTTCTGGAAAAGCGATATGTTCAAGAATAGAAAAAGTTAAATTTCCTCCCTTATCAATTGATTTAATGTTTAATCCTTGAAAGTCTCTTGTTCTTGGTAAAACAATATTAATAACCCTTTCTAAAAAATCTCTCATCTTGGGACCCCTCAAAGTAACAGATGCCCCAACAGCCATTCCCTCTCTAACTTTAAAACTTGAAATGGATTTCTTGGCTCTAGTTAAAACAGGAGTCTGACCAGCAATTATCTTTATGTCATTCCTTATGGTCTCTGCAATCTTCTTTCTTTCGTCTCCAGTCTTTCCAGCTACTTTTTTACCAAAACCAATATTGATAACTACTTTTTCAATTTTAGGGATAGCCATGTTATTTTTATAACCAAACTGCTCTTTCATGGCTGGAATAACCTCCTTTTCGTATTTTTCTTTTAATGTTTTCATGATATTAAATAGCCTTGTCGCATTTTTTACAAATTCTATATTTCTTTCCTCCCTCTGTTCTATATCCCACTCTAACAGCTTTAGCACACTTTGGGCAAATAAGTTTAACATTAGAAACCTGCATTGGGGCTGGAATTGTTATAATTTCTCCCTTGTCTCCAGATCTTTTGGGTTTTTGATGTTTTTTCTTCAAATTAATTCCCTCAACTAAAACTTTCTCTTCTTTTGGAAAAACCCTTAAAACTTTGCCTGTTTTTTTGGAATATTTACCTGATATTATTAATACTGTGTCGTTCTTCTTGATTTTCATAATAGTAAGATTAAATCAAATCTTTAGCTAAAGATGCTATTTTGTCAAATCCTTTCTCTCTTAATTCACGCGCAATAGGTCCCAACATTCTTCCACCCTTTGGTTCTTTGGTTTGCCCTTCTAAAATAACAACTGCATTATCGTCAAATTTAATGTAAGATCCATCTTTTCTTTTAAAATTCTTTTTCTGTCTGACAATGACGGCTCTAACAACCTCATGTTTTTTAACGGGTCTTCTGGGTTCTGCTATCTTAACGGCCACTACTATAATTTCACCAATTCCAGCATATCTTTTGCGAGTACTACCCAAAACACGGATGCATTGCACCAATCTAGCTCCAGAATTATCCGCTACATTTAACATTGATCTTTCTTGAATCATAATTTTTTAATCACCCTCCAATTTTTATCTTTACTAATAGGACTACATTCTTCGATAACAACTCTGTCGTTAACTTTCAATTCACCCTTTTCGTCATGAGCTTTAAATTTTTTATGCACTCTATATCTTTTCTTGTATTTGGGATGCTCTTTCATTCTTTCAACTTTAACCACAACGGTTTTATCCATTTTGTCAGAAACTATTATTCCTTCTAATTGTTTTTTAGGCATAATTTTAAATATTTGAAATTTTAGTCAAAATTTTGGCTATATCTCTTTTTAAAACTCTCACTTCTCTAATATTCTTTGCTCTTCCTGCAGCCAAACCAAATCTTAAAGCTCTCAATTTATCACGCTTTTCGGCCAACAATGTTGTCAGTTCTTTTTTGTCCTTTTTAATTAATTCAACAAATTTCATACTAATCTTTTTTAATAAATTTTGTCTTGATTGGCATTTTATCAGAAGCCTTTCTAAAAGCCTCTATGGCTATCTCTTCTGTCACTCCAGCTAATTCAAACATTATTCTACCAGCTTTAATTGGAAAAATATAATGATCTACCTTCCCTTTTCCTCCACCCATACCAACTTCTCCACCTTTTTTAGTAACAGATCTATCTGGAAACATTCTAATCCAAAGCTTTCCTCCTTTTTTTAAATATCTCATAATAGCTCTTCTAGAAGCTTCTATCTGACGGGCAGTAATCCATTTAGTTCCCATAGATTTCAAGGCAAAAGATCCGAAAGCAATAGTATTTCCTTTTTGAGATATACCTTTGGTTCGTGCCTTAAACTGTTTTCTATGTTTAACTTTTTTGGGTGTTAATATAGCCATGTTTTTATTTTACAATGCTTTTCTTTTCTGTTTTTGCTTTCTTTTCTTCTTGTTTTTCTTCAAATTTTTCTCCCTTATAAACCCAAACCTTTATTCCAACTACTCCATAGGTACAATTGGCTTCGTATGCGGCATAATCAATGTCAGCTCTCAAATTGTTTCTTGGCATCTTGCCTTGTTGTAACCATTCTTTTCTAGCAATTTCTACTCCATTCAGTCTTCCGGCAACCTGTACTCTGCAACCCTTAATTTCTTTCACTGTATCAGTTTTAGATAAAGCTTGTTTTAATACTCTTCTGAAAGCCACCCTTCTTTCTATCTGTTGAGCCATCCATTGAGCTATTAAAATAGCTGAACCCCAAGGATTTTTAACTTCTTGAATATCTAATCTTATTTCTCCTGATTTCATTGGAAGGTCTTCTTCCTTTTTTTGATCATTTTTAGTTCTTAATTTCCTTATCTTGGAAATTTCTTTTATCAAAGCCACCTTCAAATCTTCTATTCCTTTTCCTCCTCTACCAATAATAAAGCCTGGCTTTAGAGTTGAAATAATCACATTGGTTTTACTAGGAAAGCGTTCTATCTTAATGCTTTCAATACCGACTTTCTTTAATTTTTCGTTCAAGAATTCTCTAATCACAAAATCTTCTTCCAGTAATTTAGAAAAATCTTTGCTCTTGTAAAAGCCCCTGGTTTCCCAGTCTTTCATTTCCTTTATTCTAAATATCTTTTGGTGTACTTTATGTGCCATTTTATTTTATCAGAATGATTTTCTTCTAAAAAATCTTTTGCCAGTAGGTTTCACTGACCTCTTTAGTCTATCGTCTTTAAGATTAATTTTCGCTTTATTATCTTTATCTTCCTTATTTTCTTCTTTCTCTTCCTTAGAATCAGCCTTAGTTTTAACAATCTTAACAGTCTTCTCAATCGTTTTTATTGCTTTTTTCTTTTCAATCTTTTTCTCTTCACTTTTTTCAATTTCTTCTAAGATTATTGTAACATTGGAAGTCTTCTTTTGAATTGGAAAAGCTCTACCTCTAGCCCTTGGTCTCCATCTTTTGAGCATTGGTCCTCCGTCAACAACAATTTTAGCAATTTTTAAATTAAGCTCTTCTAGTTTAAAATTATTAACTGCTGAAGCTACGGCTGACTTCAAAAGTTTTAAAATAGGCAAGGAAGACTTTTTTACAGTAAATTTCAAAATAGTCTGAGCTTCCTCAACTGTTTTTCCTCTAATCAGATCTGCTACCATTCTGGTCTTTCTAGGCGCTATTCTTAAATAACTTAATTTTGCTCTCATATTATTTTTCAGATTTTGATTCTATTTCTCTTTGCATTCTTCCTCCGTGCCTAACAAATTTAGTAGTCTGAGAAAATTCCCCCAATCTATGACCTACCATATTTTCTGTTGCCTTTACTGGTATAAAATCTTTACCATTATGAACAGCAAAAGTAAAGCCGATCATTTCTGGAGAAATAACACAAGCCCTAGACCAAGTTTTAATAATGTCACCAGGGTTTTTATCTTTTATTTTCTTCAGTATTACTGGATCTACGTATGGACCCTTTTTGATTGATCTTGCCATATTAATTAATTAATGATTTCTGAATAATCATTTTCTTTTTTGCTGTTGTCTTCTTTTAATTATATACTTATTGGTTGATTTTCTCGTTCTAGTTTTTACTCCCATAGCAGGCTTACCCCATTTAGTTTTTGGGCCAGGCATTCCAATAGGAGCTTTTCCCTCTCCACCTCCATGAGGATGGTCTCTGGGGTTCATTGCTGATCCCCTAACTGTTGGTCTCCATCCCTTTCTTCTCTTTGTTCCCGCCTTTCCTAATTTTTCAAATCTTTTCTCTGGATGAGAAACTTGCCCCATTGTAGCAAAACTTTCTAACAAAATTTTTCTAATCTCTTTTGAAGGCATTTGTATATTACAATATTTTCCCTCTTTGGCAATAATCTGAGCCGAAGTTCCAGCGCTTCTAACCATTTTGCTTCTATTACCAGGAATAATTTCAATATTAAATATTGGTGTACCAGAAGGAATATTTTTTAATTTCATTCTATTCCCAATTTCAGGCTCTGCTTTTTCTGCACAAATAACACTATCTCCTACTTTCATTCCATGAGCTGCGATTCTATATGTCTTTTCACCATTCTCGTATTCTAAAAGCGCCAAAAAGGCAGTTCTATTTGGGTCATATTCTAAAGCTATAACCTTAGCAGGCATATCAATCATTTTTTGCCCAAAGTCAACTATCCTGTAAAGAGTTTTCACTCCACCACCCCTATGTCTGATACTAAGTCTTCCCGAGCTAGATCGTCCTGCTTTTTTCTTCAAATTTAAAAGCAACTTCTTTTCAGGTTTTTTCTTCGCTAATATCTTATATGCAGTTCTTTGGACGGTTTTTCTTCTCATCGATTTATCTATGATGTAATATCAATCTTTTGATCTTTTTTAATTTTTACTATAGCCTTTTTAAAACCAGATTTCTTACCAATAATTTTACCCACCCTTACTTTCTTAGACTTCGTATTCAAGATATTCACAGAAAGGACATTCACTCCATAAAGTGCCTCTACAGCTCTTTTTACATCAATCTTATTAGCTCTATTATACACTTTAAAAACATATTTAGCGCTTTCTGATAAAAGAGTGGCCTTTTCGGTGATGTGGGGATTTCTTATCGTTTTTGCAATCAATTCTGATTTTTTAATATTAACTTTTTTTTTCTTAATAATCTTTTTCGTTTTATTTTCTTTTTCATCTTTAATAAAAGGAGCTTTTTCTTCTTCTTTCTCTACAACAGGTTTTTTCTCAATTCTTTCTTTATTTTTGGCCTCTGAGACCTTTTTTTTGAATACATCAAAAATAGCTGCCATATTATTTCTTTAAAAAGGTTTCTTTAATTACTTTTATTGAAGACTTTGATATTATCAAATTTTTATAATTCAATAATTCCAAAACATTCAAATTTCTTGCTTCAATTGTTTTAGTTTTAACAATATTCCTGGTAGACAAAATAACATTCTTGTTTAATTCAGGTAAAGCTAACAATACACTTCCTTTTTCAAATTCTTTAACATTTGCTCTCATGTTATCAATCATTTTAACCATTTTTTTAGTCTTTGGTTTTTCTAATTTTAATTCTTCAACAACAAAAAGTCTTTTATCAACAGCTTTAGCTGATAAAACCATTAAAAGCCCTTTGATTCTCATTTTATTAGGAATCGTTTTCTTGAAATTTCTTTCATTGGTTGGGCCGAATGTAACTCCACCCTTTCTCCAAATTGGAGAACGATTAGATCCATGACGAGCTCTTCCTGTCCCTTTCTGTCTCCAAGGTTTTTTACCTCCACCGGAAACTTCTGATCTATCTTTAGTATGAGCTATAACTTTCCTTTGATTGGCTCTCTGAGATTCAAAAATCTGATGAATTAATTCATGTTTCACTTCAACCTCAAAAATTTCTTTGGGTAAAGAAATCTTTTCTATCTCCTTTCCTTCTATATTGTAAAGAGGTGTTTCCATGTTATTTAGAGATTGACAACTTCTTTAATCATTAAAAGAGCGCCCTTATTTCCAGGAGTCGCTCCTTTTAAAACTAATAAATTATTTTCTTTATCTGCTTTAAAAACTGTGAGATTTTTAACTGTTCTTCTTTCTCCACCCATTCTACCTGGCATTCTCCTACCCTTAACAACTCTCTGGGGATATCTAGATCCCGTAGATCCAATTGTTCTATGCTCATGCTTTGTACCTCTGGTGGCCTTTTGGCCATGGAAACCATATCTTTTCACCCCTCCCTGAAATCCCTTTCCCTTGGTAGTGCCTGCGACTTGAACTTTATCGCCTACTTCAAAAATAGAAACATCAATTAGGTCTCCAATCTTAAGTTCTTCGTCTGTTTGAAATTCTCTTAAAACCTTGAATGGTTTAGTTTTTAGAGATTTTTTAGGTTTCTCAATTTTCTCAAAACCAACTTGTACGGCAAAATACCCATCTTTCTCTTCGTCTTTCAGTTGGGTCACTTCACAAGGTCCAGCCAATATCAAAGTCACAGGAATCAAATTACCTGCTTCATCAAACATCTGGGACATATCTAGTTTTTTGCCTAATATGAATTTCATGCTATTTCTTTAATAAAATACCGGGGTTTTAAACCCGGCATTTCCAAAATCTCAGGTCTGCGAAATTTACATTTTAATTTCAATTTCAACTCCTGCTGGTAATGTCAAGTTCATTAAAGAATCAATAACCTTGGGGCTAGGACTCAAAATGTCAATGAATCTTTTATGAATTCTCATTTCAAATTGCTCCTTAGCTTTCTTATGAACAAAAGTTGATCTGTTAACTGTATATTTATTAATCTCTGTTGGCAAAGGAACTGGTCCTAAGTACTCAACTCCATAGCGTTCAGCTACGCCAACAATTTGATTACAGCTATTATCAATCACCTTATGGTCATATGCCCTAAGTTTAATCCTTATTTTCAAGGCACTTTCATTTTTTTGTTCTTTCTGTGCTAACTTAACTGCCATCTAATTCAAAATTAAATTTTACTTAATTATCTTAACTATAACCCCAGATCCAACGGTCTTTCCTCCTTCACGAATAGCAAATTTTTGTTTGTCTTCCATGGCAATAGGGGCCATCAAATTAACGGTTATACTAACTGTATCTCCTGGCATAACCATTTCTGTTCCTTCGGGTAGGACAACGTCCCCAGTAACATCAGTTGTAGTAAAGAAAAACTGAGGCTTATATCCCTTAAAGAATGGTGTGTGTCTTCCACCTTCATCTTTAGTTAGGACATAAATTTCACCTACAAACTCTGTATGAGGTTGAATTGACCCTGGTTTTGCTAAAACTTGTCCTCTTTCTACTTGATCTTTCTTTAATCCTCTCAATAAAATACCGACATTATCTCCAGCCTCTCCTCTGTCAAGCATCTTGTTAAACATCTCAACTGAAACAGCTGTAGTTTTTTGAGTATCTTTCAAGCCAACTACTTCTACTTCTTCGTTAGCATTAATTATTCCCCTTTCAATTCTACCAGTAGCAACTGTACCACGACCTTCAATAGAGAAAACGTCTTCTATGGACATTAAAAATGGTTTGTCGAGTACTCTTTCTGGCTGTGGAATGTACTCATCCACTATTTTCATAAGTTCTAGAATTGGTTTTGCTGCCTCATCATCAACTGATTTGACTGCCATAGCTTTCATAGCAGAACCTCTAATAATTGGAGTAGTGTCTCCTGGAAACTCATATTTGTTCAAAAGCTCTCTGATTTCAGATTCAACCAAGTCTAGCATTTCAGGATCATCCACTAGATCAACTTTATTTAAGAAAACCACTAATGATGGCAAACCAACCTGACGAGCCAAAAGAATATGTTCTCTTGTCTGAGGCATTGGTCCATCAGGAGCTGATACAACTAAAATAGCACCGTCCATCTGAGCGGCTCCAACAATCATATTTTTAATGTAGTCAGCATGTCCTGGACAATCAATCAAAGCATAATGACGCTTCTCTGTTTCAAACTCAAGATGAGAAACAGTAATTGTTACTCCACCTTTTGCTCTCTCTTCAGGAGAAGAATCAATATCGTCAACCGTAAATTTTTCAGAAGCCTTAAAACCCCTTAAGGTTGAAATCTTAAGGATAGCTGCTGAAAGTGAGGTTTTTCCGTGGTCAACGTGGCCAATAGTCCCAACATTAACGTGAGGTTTTCCTCTTTGAAATTTCTCTTTTTCTGCCATAATTTTTTTTATTTAATTTTTTTACTTTTTTTAATTTTTTTAAAAATTAATTTCTCCTTTAATTTTTTTAATATCTCCTATTTTATTAGTTTTCTCAAAAAAAGTCAAGTTATTCTATTTCCTCTTCCCAGCGATCACCTCATCAGTAATATTTTGAGGGATTTCTTCATAAGAATCGAACTCCATTGTAAAGTTTCCCCTTCCTTCAGTTAAACTCCTAAGAGATGTGGCATAGCCAAACATTTCAGCTAAAGGAACCTTGGCATCAATAATTTTAAGCTGTAATCTATCCTGTGTGTCATTAATTTTTCCTCTTCTAGAAGATAGGTCAGATATAATGTCTCCAAAAAACTTTTCAGGAATAATTACCTCTAATTTCATAACTGGTTCCAAAAGAATAAGATTGGCTTTTTTAACCGCATCTTGAAGAGCCATAGATCCTGCAATTTTAAAGGCCATTTCAGAAGAATCAACATCATGGAAAGAACCATCATAGAGTGTAGCTGATAAATCAACTAAAGGATACCCAGCTAAAACACCCTTATCCATAGCTTCTTTAATACCTTTTTCTATTGCCGGAATAAATTCTTTAGGAATAACTCCACCTTTAATCTTATCTATAAATTCAAATCCTTTTCCTCTTTCTTGAGGCATAACCCTAATCATTACGTGACCATATTGTCCTTTACCACCAGATTGGCGAACATATTTAGACTCAGCTTGAGCTTCAGATTTAATGGTTTCTTTATATGCTACTTGAGGCTTACCAACACTGGCTTCCACTCCAAATTCTCTTTTCATTCTATCAATAATAATTTCCAAATGTAATTCTCCCATTCCAGAAATAAGAGTTTCTCCTGTATCAGGATCAGTCTTAATTCTAAAGGTTGGATCTTCTTCAGCTAATTTCTTCAAAGAAAGAGCCATTTTTTCTTGATCTCCCTTTGTTTTGGGCTCAATCCTAATAGAAATAACTGGTTCTGGGAAAGTAATATTTTCCAAAATGATTGGATTGTTTTCATCACATAGAGTGTGCCCTGTACTGGTTTTCTTCAAACCAACGGTAGCGGCAATGTCTCCTGTAAAAATCTCGTCCACCTCTTCTCTTTGGTTAGCGTGCATTCTTAAAATTCTTCCTATTCTTTCTTTTTCTCCAGAATTTGTATTCAAAACATAGGAACCTTTTTTCAAAAATCCAGAATAAACTCTAAAGAAAGTTAATGTTCCAACGTAAGGATCTGTGGCAACTTTAAAGGCTAGTGCAGAAAATGGTTCATTATCGTCTGGCTTCCTGATTAGTTCTTCTTCTGTTTTTAAAGCTTGTCCCTTAACAGGAGGCAAATCTATTGGACTTGGGAGATAATAATCAACTCCATCCAACATAGCCTGAACTCCTATATTCTTTAGGGCAGAACCAACAAAAACAGGGACTAGCCTATAAGCAATAACTGATCTTCTTAAAGAAGCTCTTAGTTCTTCAACAGAAAGCTCTTCTTTATTTAAATATTTTTCTAATATGGCCTCGTCCTCTCCTGCTATCTTCTCAATTAATTTTGCTCTCCAGGTTTCAGCTTCTTCTTTAAAGTCTGCTGGTATTTCTTCAAACTTGATTTCTTTCCCCATTTCTCCTTCATATCTCATGGCCTTCATTGTCAACAGGTCAATAGTACCAGACAAATCTCCCTCAGCTCCTATTGGAAGTTGGGCTATCACTGCCTTTGGAGTAAGTTTCTCCCAAATACTTTCTACGCTTTTAATAAAATCTGCGCCAATCTTATCCATTTTATTAATAAAACAGATTCTTGGAACTTCAAACTTATCGGCTTGTCTCCAAACGGTCTCTGATTGAGGCTCTACTCCAGCCACTCCATCAAAAACAACCACTGCTCCATCAAGTACTCTCAAAGATCTCTGAACTTCAGCTGTAAAGTCAATATGTCCGGGGGTATCAATAATATTAATTCTGCATTCATTCTCTTTGATTTTCTCTGCATCTGTAGGAGTCCAAAAACAAGTTGTAGCAGCTGCTGTAATAGTAATACCTCTTTCTCTTTCTTGTTCCATCCAGTCCATAGTAGCTTCTCCATGATGAACCTCTCCTATTTTATGAGAAACACCCGTGTAATATAAAATACGCTCAGAAACTGTAGTTTTTCCAGCATCAATATGGGCGATAACGCCGATATCACGATAACGATTTATGGGATATTCTCTTGGCATAATTTTTTAATATTCAAAATACATGTTCCCTAAAGAACATGTATGGTAGTTAATGATTTATCTCATTCTAGCAAAGGCTCTATTGGCTTCTGCCATTTTTCTTGTGTCTTCTTTCTTCCTAATGGCTGTTCCCTTGTTTTCTGAAGCTTCAATCAATTCTCTGGCAAGTTTTTGGCTCATTGGCATTCCTTTCCCGCTTCGAGCTGCATTTAAAATCCAGCGCATGGCCAAGGCTTGCTTTCTTTCTTCTCTGACGTCAACAGGAACTTGATAAGTAGCTCCACCAACTCTTTTTGATTGAATTTCTATGTCAGGAGAAGCGTTTTTAATAGCTGTTTCAAAAACCTCAAGAGGGTCTTTTTTAATCTTTTCTTTAATTTCTTCTAAGGCTCCGTAAACTATTTTTCTAGCTATAGTTTTTTTGCCCCCCCTCATGACGTAATTAATGAATTTTGCAAGTTTAACGTTATCGTAAACAAAGTCAGGTTCTATGTTTCTTTTTGGTTCTTTCTTTCTTGCCATATTATTTCTCTGCTTTAACTCCGTACTTAGAGCGACTATTTTTTCTATTCTCAACCCCTCCTGCATCAAGCGTTCCTCTGACTATATGATATCTTACACCAGGCAAGTCTCTTACTCTTCCTCCCCTAATAAGAACTATTGAATTTTCTTGTAAGTTATGTCCTTCACCCGGTATATAGGCCGTAACCTCTCTGCCATTACTAAGTCTAACCTTAGCAACTTTTCTTAAAGCAGAGTGAGGCTTTTTAGGAGTAGTTGTGAAAACTTTTGTGCACACTCCTCTTTTGAATGGAGTATGAGCAAGTTGAGGTCTATTTTTTAAAACATTAAAACTAAAATCCAAAGCAGGAGTTTTGGCTCCCTTTTTGTTACTTTTTCTTCCTTTTTTAATTATTTGATTAATTGTTGGCACGGTAATATGGCAATATTTAACATTTAATAATGCTCAAAAAACACTTAATACACTTAATACTGATAATGCACATTAACAAAATAATAAATTATTGTCAAATTGTATCATCCGACTAATAAACTGTAAAGAATGACAACTAAAGTGAATAAAATATCTAACCCAAAAGAGATAAACAAAAAGAGCAATAATAGCCTATTCTTTATTAAAAAAACTCTTAGCTTAGCTGTATTTTTGGGAAGGAGGGAAAATAAAACATGTGATCCATCTAGCGGTGGAATGGGCACCAAATTGAATAGACCCAAAAATAAATTATAGATAACAATAATGCTGAGAAAATTTAGAAGAGCAAAGTTTAAATTAAAAAATCTCATTATTAATCCAAACAAAATAGCTATTGAAAAATTAGCCATGGGGCCTGCTAAAGCAACTTTCAAATTCCCCCATCTCTTATCTTTAAAGTTACTCGGATTAATTGGAACAGGTTTTGCCCATCCAATAATAGGACCATTACCAGAGGTTATAAAAAATAAAAGCAAAGGAAGCAAAACAGAACCAATGGGGTCTAGATGTTCTATGGGATTAATAGTTAACCTACCTGCCTTTTTTGCTGTATCGTCTCCCAAAGAAAGAGCCATGCTACCATGAGCTATTTCATGTAGTATAATAGAAAATAATAAAACAATAAGAGTAAAAAAGGTTATTAGCATAATTTCATTTTATATTATAACATTAATATGTATTGAAAAAAAATTAATACTCTGATATGATATTCTCATTATTATGAAAACTTGTACAATTTGTGACAAAAGAAGCCACTTAGTGAATAAACTCAATAAGCTAAGAGGAAAATATAATCCAGTTAGGGCGGGAAGACAAAAACCCAATTTACAATGGGTCACTATTCCAGTTGAAATTAAAAAACCTCTCTTCAAAGAATTCGCTGGTAAAAGAATTTTAGCTTGTACTAAATGCATTAAAGCTATTGGCAAAGAAAAATAATTGAATTACGCGGGGCGTAGTATAACGGCCATTATATAGGGCTGGGGGTCCTACGACCCGAGTTCAACTCTCGGCGCCCCGACAAAAAAAAGAAAACTGTCTCTAAACGGTTTTTTTGTTCAAACAAAAAGCTCCACCAACCCCTACATATTTTTGGGAAAAAAACCAAAGTGGGTAATCTAAGTTATAGCGCACGCGCTATAAATCAAATCAACTACCCAACAAATTTACTAATGTCCCAAAATATACAAAAGTTTTGTGGAGCTCTCAGATATATTTTAGCAAACCAAGCGGTCTAGTCAAATTGAGAAATAATGTCAGCCATTTGCTTAATCATAGAAACAACAACTGGTGGTGGTAACAAGCTGTAAGAATTCTCTCCAGAATCATCCACGACCTCCCAAGGTTTTTCTTCAACTTTAACTTCTTTGTTTTCTTCATCCCAATGATAAACATATTCAGGAGTAATTTCATAGCTGTCAACGACTTCTCTAGCCTGGGATACAGGAACTGAATTTCTCAAAAGAATCTTTGGAATGCCATATAGGGAAAATGCTTTTTCAATAATTTCTTCATCTGTAATCAATCTCTCTCTAATGGTTTCAATTCCCAACTCATCCCCTTCTTTCTGAACCATCTTAACATTGTCACATTCCCCACTATCACATAATAAATAGAATTCATCTTTCTCTTCGTCGTATCCTATTTCCTTTGTTGGCAATAATTTCAAATTCCTAGAAGTTTTACATTCAGGACAAATTCTTCTGTATTTAATTCTTTCATCAATAACGTTTTCTGCAACATCAATCAAAACGAAAATGTCTGGATCTTGTCTATAACCAATCAGTTCTCTAAAAAATAGAGAGAATGAAACTTGATCTAAATTCCTTGGAAAACCATCTAGGAAAATAGCCTTCTTATCTTGTTTTTCTATTTCTCTTTTTAAAAGAGTCAAAATGAGTTCATTGGGTAATAAGTTTCTAGTGCTTCTATTTTCTAAAAAATCCATTATCTTATCAAAAGGAACCCATCCCCTATAATTCCTCTTTAAGTATTTAATTAATTCCAGTTTTTTATTTTCATCAGCCAATTCAAGATCTACATCTCTTATCATATCACCCACAGAAAAATGACTCACTGAATCTTGTCCAATAATCTCAGCAAACATTTTTGCATAAGTCCCCTTTCCAGCGTTCTTCTTACCTAGTAAATAAGCAATAAAAGAATTCTCTTTCAGATATTGTTGAATCTTTTCTATCTCTGGACCAGCCTTAGCCTGAAAATATTCTTTTCTCTCTTGAGGAGAAATTAAATCAAAACTTTGAGTCACTCCTTCTGTTTTAGTTTGGAAAACAGGAAATTGAATGTTTTTCATTTTTTTTCATAATGATTAATTATTTTATTACCATCAGCGATAATTTTAATATCGCCAATTTCATCTGTTCTTAGAATGTTTATACCATATTCTTTCAAAATCTCAACAGCTTCAGGGTGTGGATGATTATACTTGTTATCCTTACCACAAGACACAATCGCTATCTCAGGATTAACATTTTCTACAAAATCTTTACTTGTTGAACTTTTGCTTCCATGGTGTCCTAATTTCAAAACATCAGCTTTTAAATCCATTTCTGCCATAAGACTATTTTCTATGCTTTTTGGTGCGTCCCCCGTTAACAAAAAAACATTTTGACCAAACAATACTCTGTTTACTATGGATGTTTTGTTATAATCTTTAAATTCCTGATTTTCTAAATTCTCTATTGGATAAAGGGTTTCCATAACAAATTTTTTGCCAGAGAATACTTTTTGCCCAGCCCGAGCCACAATAACATTACTTCCCTCTTCTTTTATTCTTTTACCCAACTCTTCAAATTCGCTTCCCTCTTTTATAACTCCTGTCCACATTATATTTTTTACTTCATATCTTTCAAAAACCTCCATTAAACCTCCCGTATGATCATGATCTGGATGAGTTAAAACAACTAGGTCTATAGTTCTGTCATAAAAAGGCATAGCTCTTCCCAGTCCCTCTAAAACTTTTGCGTTTGGTCCTCCGTCAACCAATATCTGATGATTATTGGGTGTTTCTAAAAATATAGCGTCCCCCTGTCCAACATCAAAAAAAATAACTTTTAAATTGTTAGACGATAAGTCAAAAACAACCATCCAAGCAATGAGATTAAAAAAAAATAAAAGGAATAAAAGCTTCGCTTTTGTTTTTAGATTCATTTTAATAGTATAACACAACAAAAAACCACCGATCTATAGATGGTGGCTTTTCAAAATATTCTAGAATATTTTAGGGAATTCTATGCTCAGCCTTTTTATTTTGCTGCTCCAAGAATCTTGAACATCTTGGTTGAACATGTAGGACAAGTACCTTTGGCAGCTCGTCTTTTTGTTCCACCCCTTCCGTTCATTTCAACTTCTTCAACGTCTTTCATTTCTCTTTTAGCTTTACACTTTACGCAATATCCTTCCATTTGATTGTAATATTATAATTTTTTTATAAACCGAACGACCTTTTATGGGTTTTATGCTTATTAATGCATTATTTAAACTTAGTTTAAGCAAAAGAGTTCGTCAAGCCCAAAATCAGTTTTTTACTATTTTCCCTTATTTAAGTCAGAAAGTAATTTCTCCAAGTCAATTCCATACATTTCACAAATTTGCCCTATCTTAAGCTTATCCATTTCCATTTTGGCAAATGGACAAGTGACGCAAGGAACATTATGTTTAGCCAAAATCTTCTCAGCGCCTGAATATTCTAAAATATCAATTAAACTAGTGTTTTCAGTAATCTTTTTCATTTATCCCGCTAACCAACCACCGTCAATCACAACAATTGAACCAGTGATATAAGAACTTTTATCTGAAGCCAAAAATACAACTAAATCAGCTATTTCTTCTGGCTTTCCCATTCGACCAAGAGGAATTCTGTTTAATATTCCCTCCGTTGCTTTAGGATCTTGCTTTATTGAATCAACCATTGGAGTCTCTATCATTCCAGGAGCAATAGCATTAACTCTAATATTGTAAGGGGCTAATTCCAAAGCCATGGCTTCGGTCATTGCAGCAATACCGCCTTTTGAAGCACAATAATGAACAATGTTTGGAAAACCAACACCAACCTGTCCCATAGCTATTGAAGCAATGTTAACAATTACTCCAGATTTTTGCTTTGCCATCTTTTTAGCCGCAATCTGAGCACAAAGGAAATATCCTTTAAGATTGATGTCTAATGTTCTGTCCCACTCTTCTTCGGTTATTTCTAAAAAAGGTTTAAATTCAGCGATACCAGCATTATTAACTAAAACATCAACCCGACCAAATTTTTCAATTGTTTTCTGGAATAAATTATCTACTTCTTGTTTCTGAGAAACATCACACTTAACAGCAATTGCCTCTCCTCCTTTCTTTTCAATCTCATCAACCACTGCCTGGCAATCTTCTTGAGAAATGTCAGAAACAACAACTTTGGCACCATTCTGAGCAAAGAGCAAAGCATCAACTCTACCCATTCCCCTTCTAGCGCCAGTAATAACCACTACCTTATTTTTAAAATCTTCCATAATATTTAATTAAGAATTAATAATTCTGGCTTTAATAACATTGCAAGTCCTAAAAACAAGAGAATTATACCAGAAATGAGAGTAATTGTCTTTAAGTACTTCTCTGAAGCTTGGGTTGTTTTTAAGGTATATGCTGCAATTAAAAAGATAATAAAGTCATCAATCATATAAAAAACAATATAGATTAAAAGATAAAAATAATAAGATGCTTTAGATAAATTCAAACCAGTCAATATTTTGGTAAAAGCTAAAGGAAGCCCAAAAGAACAGGCTAATTCCACCATATTGACCCCAGCAGCTACAACAGCAATCCCAAGTAAAGCTAATGGCAAAGGAAAATCTTGAGCTGAAAATTCTTGCATTTTAATAAAAAGATTTCTTTGAATTCTAACTAGCAATCCTTGTTTTCCAGTTGGTACTTCACACAACTTACAAACGATTCCCGTAAAATAATCTCTCAATATAAAAATAGCGGATAAGATAATAATCAATGAAACTATATTAGTAATGAGTCCAATATTAAAAGTAATTAAAAACAAATTTAACCAAGCTGATATAAATAGAAAATATACAGCCCCCGAAACTAAAATAAATGTTCCTCCAATAAGAATAATTCTTTTCCTTGTTCCAGAAGCAACTAAAACGCTTAATAGAAATCCCAAAGCAACCATAGCGCAAGCGTTAAATCCATCTAAAACGCCAAATATAACAGCTAGGATTAATGGAGAATAATTAGAAACCTCAACCTCTCCCACAAATGGAAATTTTATCTTTTGCAAAGATGCTTCCACCCATTCGTTCTCATTCTCCTTTTGAACTAAACACTCCTCAATACAGGTTTCGATTTCTTTTCCAGTGGTTTCATCGCTACCATAGCCAACCAAATATTTTTCTTTTAAAAATGTAACAGGTACCAATCCCCACTCATCTTCAGGAACTTCATATTCTTCATAAAGTTTTTTTAATAATTCTATATTGTCTTTATCGGCCACATCGTATCTATTAACAATCAAATTATCATATTTTTCTTCTAATTTATCCAAAAATATCCTTTCATCATGACAATGAGGACAGGTTTCACTATAAAACATATTTATTTCCGCACCTGTGCCTTCAGCTAAAACAATTCCAGAACACAGGAATAAGCCAATTAGAATGCCTAGGAATATTTTTTTCATAATATTATTAATATAACAATTATTATAACACTTTTAAGCTAAAAAATCAAACTAAAAGTGTTTGTTAACGCTAATAGCAGCGCTTTCTCCCGCTACGTATCCCGTTGTCCAGCAAAGCTGAAGATTATATCCTCCGGTGGGTCCATCTAAATCAATAACTTCGCCTGCAAAAAATAAATTATTGATTATCTTGGATTTCATACTTCTTGAATCAATCTCGTCAAGATTTACTCCCCCAGAAGTCACAATAGCCATTTTAAATCCACATAATTTCTTAACTTTTACCTTTAAATTTTTCAACAATTTAACTAATTTTTGCCTCTCTTCTTTGGTAATTTCACTAATTCTTTTTTTCTCATCTATACCAGAAAGATTTATAATTACAGGAATCATTCTTTTGGGCAATAAGTCGTCAAGAGAATTATTAAAACTTTTTTTACTGTATTTAATAAAATCTCTTTGTAACCTTTTATCTAGCTTTTGTTCGTCCAGTGCTGGCTTTAAATCAAATGATAAAACTACTCCTCCTTTCTTTAAAAGCTTTCCGACCAACTTACTCATGTCTAGTATAATAGGACCTGACACTCCAAAGTGAGTAAACAACATTTCTCCAAAAAATTTAGCTTCTTTCTTTTTCTTTTGAATAACAGAAATTTCAATATTTTTTAAAGCTAATCCCTTCAAGTCTTTAACCCAAGCGTCATCAATCACAATGGGGGTTAAAACCGGGCTTAGGTCTGAAATACTGTGACCAAGAGTTTTAGCCCACTGAATCCCAGATCCAGTAGATCCAGTTTCTGGATATGATTTACCTCCTGTAGCAATAATGAAATTCTTAGCCAAAATTTCTTTTTTAGGAGCCAGCAAAACTCCTCTGATATTATTTTTTTGTTTTCTAAACTTTAAAACCTTAGCTCCTGTCATAATAGCTACTCCATTATCTCTTAAATATTTTTTTAAAACACTTAAAACACTTTCTGATTTGTCATTTTCAGGAAAGGCCCTTTGCCCTCTTTCTATTTTAATTCTTAATCCTCTTTTTTCGAAAAAATCAATTGTTTCTTTTATCCCAAAAATAGAAAGTGGAGAGAATAAAAATCTCCCCTTTTTTCCAAATTTTTCAATAAATTTTCTTGTATCAAATTCGGCCTGAGTCAGGTTGCATCTTCCTTTCCCGGTCAATAAAAGCTTTTTGCCTAATTTCCTATTTTTTTCTATAAGCAAAACCTTAGCTCCCAATTCAGCAGCTCTTCCTGCTGCCATTATGCCAGAAGGACCTCCTCCTATCACGACAACATCATAAACTTCAGACCCATTTGTTTTATTTTCCATCTAAAAATCTTGTTTGGTTTGTTTTTCTTCTTTTTCAATAAAAGCTCTACCTCCCTGCCATTGCCCTTGATAAAGATTGGTTTTTCCAGAAACTTCTAAAAAAATCATATTAGCTATACGAGATCCCATTTCTAATTCAAATTCATTGTTAGTTAAATTCATTAAATTAAATCTGAAATTGCCCTTGTATCCTGGATCTACTCTAAATCCTTGAATTAAAATACCATTAACAAAAAATGTTCCTCTGGGAACAAATATGCCAAAAATGTTTTTAGGGGTATTAATAACCTCAATGGTCTTAGCTGTATAGTATTTCTGAGGCTCTAGCTTCACTTTGGTGGACTTTTCCTCCTCAAACTTAGCAATCATCTCATAATCAGCAGTATTCCTTGTTTCTCTGTAAATAAATCCCTTGCTTCCCTCTTTCATTTCATACAGTTCACCCAACCTCAAGTCCACTCCACAACCTTCAACATTCATTTCTTTCTCGTCTAATCCTGAAATTAAATTTTGGCTTTTGATGAGCTCTAATATTTTGTCTGTACCTAGAATCATTTGTTTTATGACATTTCAAGATAGCTGTAATATCCAGCTATCAACACACCAAGCGTGAATAACATGACTGTTTTATCCCAGCCAAAAAGAAAAAATAAAACTATTACTGAAATACCCATAAAGGCGAATAACCCTTTTGCATCAATTTTCATATATTTTATTCTCTATCTCTTAATGTTAAAACGTAACTATTCTTTCCTCTAATGTAAGTTAGAGTCCAATCTCTGTCGTCGTCATCTTCAAATTCAGCATTACCCCTTAGTCTGGCTGCGTCAAAAAGAGTTTTGGCTTCTTCAAATTGCAAGTCTCTGGACAAATAAGTAATTCCTTCCCATAAATCTTTTCCGAATGTTACCCAAAACCCATGAACTCTTTCATCTCTTGTTTCTATTGGGTCCATAAATTTATATATTATTAATTATCTTAATTATCTAATTACTTTCGTAATTATTTTTATCTTAACATTTTCAAAAAATCAATGCACCTCCCATTAACAAAATCAAAAAACAACCTCGAAAGGACTGTTTTTTAAAATTAAACTTATTTTAATAAAGCTCCCAAGAAACATAAAACACTAAAAGTTAAAACAAATTTAAAGAAGTCTATTTCTTTAGATTTTTTTATCAAGAAGTCTAAACTCACCAACCCAACCAAGAAACTAGATAACAAGGCTGGCCAAGTTTCAATAATAAAAACAGGATTGTTTAAAAACAAATATATGGTGGACCCTAAAATTACTGGCAAAGACATCATATATGAGGTCGTCAAGATCTTCTCTGTGTCATGGCTTCCCAAAGATAAACCAAAAATTGTACTTCCAGATCTTGATAATCCAGGAATAACAGATAGTCCCTGCAAAAACCCAGTTAACAAAGCTGTTTTATCTTCTGACATATTCAAAGAAATCTTCTTTTTATGAAAGAATGCTGTAATCAATAATCCAAAACCTACTAAAATCAATAAATTACTACCAATAACAAAATCAGTAATAGTATTATACAACGGATATCCAATCAAAAAAGAAATGGCTGTAGAGATAATTAAAAATCTTAAAAGCTTGTTATCTTTTAACTCAATAACTTTTCTCCATTCTTTTCTAAAATATATTAAAACTGCCAAAACAGTTCCTAAGTGTAGAAACAAAGCAATTTCAATTGGGTTAAAGTCTGAAACAAGATATTTACTCAATAAAGCAACTATTCCTTCGCTAGAAACAGGAAGCCATTCAAATATTCCCTGGATAATTCCTAAAACAATAAGTTTAAACATTAATTAATGCTTAATAGTTCAACTTCAAAAATTAAAGTAGCTCCAGGAGGAATTAATTCTCCAGATCCTAAGTCTCCATAACCCAGGTGGGCAGGAATGGTTAGCTTTCTTTTTTCTCCAACAGTCATTCCCAAAACTCCTTGCTCCCATCCTTGTATAACCCTACCTTCTCCCAAAGTAAAAGAAAATGGTGTCCCTCTATCTAGGCTAGAATCAAATTTAGTTCCGTCCGTTAAGGTCCCGGTATAATGGACCGAAACAGTGTCCCCTATTTGAGCTTGTTCTCCCTCACCTCCTTTTAATATTTCTACTTCTAAACTTTCAGATTCTGTATTTTTTTCTTCTGGCATTTTTTCTTCATTTAATATTTCTACTTCTGGTTCATGCTTTCTAAATATTTCATTTAGAAAGTAAAAACTAAAAAAAACAACTAAAAAAGTCATTGAATAAGTAATAATCTTTTGATTCATATTATAAAAAACAATTAATAATATTTTTTAATTGTATCAAAAATCTTTAACAAAACAAAGAGAGCCCGTTAAGGGCTCTCTCAAAAAAAATTACTTATTAAACACGAAGTGTCTTCTAAAAATTCTTTTTCATTGGTCTAGCTTCGTCAACTGTAATGTTTCTTCCGCCAAAATCTTGGCCATTAAACATTTCAATTGCTTTCTTGGCTTCTTCATCAGAAGACATTTCTACAAAGCCGAAACCTTTAGAGCGGCCTGAAATTCTGTCTATAATAATAGTAACAGAACTTACTTCACCAGCTGAACCAAAATGTTCTTTTAGTTCATCTTCACTGGTTTCGTAAGGGAAACCGCCAACATAAAGTTTGGTACTCATTTATTTTCTATTTTCTTTTAATTAACGACCTACTCTTTTTCTTTGTATCTCAGAGAGACTAAGATTTTCGAGCACGATCCTTTTGAAAAACACATAAAGGATAATTAGAATGATACTCTAAAATTCTTTTTTTGTCAATGCTGTTCCCCTAAAATAACTTTTTTCCTTTCAAAAATAACAAAAGAATAATTATATTTATTGCACTCATCGGATTTATGCAAAACTCTTTCAATCTCTTTCCAATCTTCATAATTAAATTCAGGGAAAAATATATCTCCCTTAAAGTCTCCCTCAATAAAGGTTAAATACATTTTCTCAGCTCTGGATAAATACTGACTATAAATTGAAGCACCTCCGCAAATCATCACTTCTCCGCTCTTTTGGCCCATTTCACTTTTTTCAGCCAACTCAATAGCATGGTCTAAAGAATAAGCCATGTCACATCCAGCAATAGATAATTCTTTATCTCTAGTCAAAACAATATTATGTCTTTTTGGTAAAGCCTTACCAATAGATTCAAAAGTCTTTTGTCCCATAATAATGGGTTTACCCAAAGTCAATTCACGAAAATGATTCATATCAGCTGGCAAATCCCATGGTAGGCTATTTCCATTACCAATAATTCTATTGTTCCCCAAGGCTGCAATGATTGAAATTATCATACTGCCATTTCAGCCTTAATTGAATCATAATGTTTGTAGTCAACCAATTTAATGTCATCCATAGTAAAGTCATCAATATTTTGAACATTGGGATTCAACCATAGTTTAGGCAAAGGCAAGGGTTCTCTTTCTAATTGAATCTTAACTTGATCAAAATGGTTATGATAAATATGCGTATCTCCCAAAATATGAACAAACTCTCCCACCTTTAAATTCGTAACCTGAGCAATCATACTTAACAAAAGAGAATACGAAGCGATATTGAATGGTACGCCCAAAAACATATCACAACTTCTCTGATACATAGACATAGATAGTTTTCCATCAGCCACAAAGAATTGAGAAAACATATGGCAAGGAGGTAAAGCCATTTTATCTAATTCAGCTGGATTCCAGGCAGAGAAAATAATTCTTCTATTATATGCATCATTTTTAATCTTTTCTATAACATCAGCTATTTGGTCAATGGGTGTGTCAGAATAAGGGGATTTCCATTTTCTCCATTGGACACCATAGATTCGACCCAAATCTCCCTCAAATTTTGCCTTAGGTTTCCAATAGTCAGCTTCTGCGTTGGCATCCCAAATATGACATCCCATTTTTTGCAATTCCTTAACATCGCTACTCCCTTTTAAAAACCACAACAATTCTGCTTTCAAAGATTTAAAAGCCAATTTTTTAGTAGTGACTGCTGGAAAACCCTTAGATAAATCAAACCTCATGGGAATACCAAATAAGGCTCTCGTATCAATGCCAGTTCTGTTGGGCTTATCTGTCCCCTCTTCCATTATCTTTTTTAAAATATCTAAATATTGTTTCATTCTAGTATTCTTTCTTTAAGGGAAATTTTGAACAAAGATCTCTTACTTCCTCTCTCACCTTTTTGACAACATCTGATTTTTCAATCATTTGCTTCCTGGTTGCAAGTTTTTTCTCTTGGTCAAAAGTGACTCTCATTTCTTTTCTAATTCTAGAAATATCTGACAAAACCCTAATCATGCAATCAGCAATAATCACCATCTCTTCTTCTTTCATTCCTCTACTTGTTATGCCGGGAGCACCGAATCTTAAACCAGAAGGATAGAATGGAGGATTAGAATCATCGGGAACACAATTTTTATTTACAACAATACCAGAAGACTCTAGAGCCTCAGCAGCTGTATTTCCTAGAATATCAAAACTTCTTAAGTCCATCATTATTAAATGTGTATTGGTTCCTCCAGAACAAAGAGTAGCGCCTTTTTCTTTTAATCTTTCAGCTAAAATGGCAGCGTTTTTAATTACTTGTTTTCCGTACTCCTTAAATGCAGGAGACATTGCTTCTTTAACAGCAACCGCTATACCAGCAATATTATTTTCATGAGGACCTCCTTGTAAGCCAGGAAAAACTGCTTTATTAATTTTATTAGGCAAATCAGGATCTTTAGTCATTCCCTTATCTGTCACCATAATTAAAGCTCCTCTGGGCCCTCTTAGAGTCTTATGGGTTGTTGTTGTAATAATATGTACATATGGAACAGGATTTGGGTAAACACCAGCTAAAATCAATCCCGAAACATGAGCTATGTCTGCCATTAAGTATGCCCCACATTTTTCAGCTATTTGAGAAAATCTAGCAAAGTCTAATGCCATAGGATGGGAAGTAATTCCTGCAATAATAATTTTAGGATGTTCTTTAAGAGCCATTTCCTCCATAGCGTCATAATCTATCTGTCCCTCTTCATTAACATTGTAAAAAATGTTTTCGTAAAACTTACCAGAAAAATTAATATCCAGCCCATGAGTAATATGCCCTCCCTGATCTAGTCTTAATCCCATCATCTTGTCTCCTGGCTCTAAAACACCAAAATATACAGCACAATTAGCCGGACTACCAGATAATGGCTGAACATTTACAAAAGGAACCCCAAAAGCTTTTTTAACTCTATCCTGACAAAGCTCTTCTAGCTGATTATAGTATTCTTGGCCTTGATAATATCTTTTGTATGGATAACCCTCACAATATTTATCTTGAAAAATAGAACCTACTACTTCTTTAACGGCTTGGGACGTATGATTCTCAGAAGGAATCATCATCAGAGTGGTCTCCTGTCTTTCTGTTTCTTTCTCTAAGATTTCATTCATCTGAGGATCTACTTTTTTTAGATACTCCATATTTTTTAATTAATTATTAATTATTTTTTAAACCTCCTTCTCCTTTTTTCCATTTCATTCCTTTTAATAAAGGAGCGTATATGTCAAAATCAGGATTCATATCAAAGGAATCATTGCCCTCAAGTTTAAAATTCCCGAATTTAACGTTATCAATATCTTCAACAATGGCAATTGGGGTTTGCTCAGAACCCTCTCCCATAGCCAAGACTCCTGCAACAGCCAAAGAATCAGCAATATTAAGAACACTCACCTTGTAATTTCTACCAAATAAATCGGGCGTTTTTCTATAATCTCTCAGAGGGTTAAAACCATAATACGATAAAGCCACACCAGTAGTTCCTCTTCTTAATGGAGTACATCTACTATCTGTAATAATGACTCCCAATTCTTTTAAATTAAATTCTTTTTGAATAAAGTCATAAATCTGTTTTGCAGTTTTATATGGGTCTTGAGGTAACAAAATATAGTAACCTTTAGCATTGCTTTCATCTATTCCTGCAGTTGGCAATAAAACATTATTCTTAATGGTTAACATTACATATTCATTAGGTATCTCTTTTCTATCTAAATAAAAATCAGCTTCTTTAACTATAAGCTGATCTTTGTCTGGAAATTCTTCTCTAGTCACACATCTTCCTTGCCAAATAGAAACAACCTTAGAAGTAATAATGAAAATGGATTTTTCTTTTAATTGAATCTTAGAAAAACTTTCCTTAATTACGGAAAGCAAATCATCTTTGGGTGGAATAAAAACTTTTGTCTTTATGGCTCTAATAAACATTATCCCATTTTACATTTTTGATTTTTACTTTGCAAATTTGACCTAAAACTAATTATTTTGTCAGAACTAGGCGTTACTCTTAATTTCAATCACATCTCCATCTTGTACCAAATACTCCTTTCCTTCTGTTCTCAATTTTCCTTTTTCTTTAGCTTTACTCAAAGAACCAGCTTCAACTAAATCTTTCCAAAAAATAACGTCAGCCTTAATAAACTTTTCTTCAAAATCAGAATGTATGGCTCCTCCTGCCTGAGGAGCAAAACTCCCCTTTTTAATAGTCCAGGCTCTTGTTTCGTCTTCTCCGATTGTAAAGAAAGTAATCAAGTCTAATAAAGAATATGAACTTTGAACAAAATTATTAAATTCTAATTCTTCAGGAAACCCAAGATCTAATCTTTCTTCTTTATTTAACTGTCCTGCTTCTAATTCTGTCATAACGTCAATAATTAGAAAATTCCAATTATTCTTTTTAAATTCTTCTATAATTTTTGAATCTATATCTTCATCTTTCCCATTAATAAAATAAAGTCTGGGTTTTAAAGTTAATAATTGATAGCTTTTCAATATATCTCTCTCTTCGTCGTTCCATCCAAAATCAAACAACATCTTCCCTTCTTTAAGAAGCTCAAAAGCTTTTTTCACTATTCCAACTTCTTTTATAGCCTCTTTATCTCTTGTTCTGGCTTCTTTTTCTAAAGCAAACAATCTTTTTTCAACTGTTTCCATATCCTTAAGAGCCATCTCTGTATCTAGAATTTCTTTATCAGATAAAATATCAATTCTGCCTTCAACGTGCACAACATCAGGATCATTAAATCCCCTTAAAACATATACTACGGCGTCGGTTTCTCTGATATTAGCTAAAAACTTATTCCCCAATCCTTTACCCTCTGAAGCACCTCTAACTAATCCTGCAATATCTACAAACTCTATGGTTGTATGCACTTTCTTCTTAGAGTTAAAAAGACTATTTAGAGCCTCTAGTCTTTCATCTGGTACAGCAATAACACCGATATTGGGTTCAATGGTGCAAAAGGGATAATTCTCTCTATTAACTTGTTTTTTGGTTATGGCCTCAAACAGAGTTGACTTTCCGGCATTAGGCAAACCAACGATTCCAACGCTTAGGGACATAAAATTAATCTTCTTTTAATATTTAACAATTATACATCATAAAACACATTCTCAAAATTAAAAAGAGATACCCATAATAAGTACCTCTCTTTAATTTTAAATTTTTTACCAGCTTCCTTCTTTCTCGTCATCATCGTCATCTAGTTCCTCGTCTTCTTCCCAGTCATCAACATCTTCGTCAACATCTTCTTCATCTAACTCTTCTTCTTCGTTGAAGATTTCTTCTTGTATCATTGATTTAAAATACAATTTTCATTGTTGATTAATAATATTTTCTCGCCTTTTAAAAGTGATTAAAAAATCACTTTTTGAAATTGTATATCAAAACGAAAACTATTGTCAAGAGCAATCAAAAAATAATTACTTTTGTGATATTATTCTGTCCAATATGTATCTTCAAATGTTCCCACTCCCCCTTTTCCCAAGTCATCTAAAGTAATCTCTTCATCTTTAGTTTTTAAAACAAATTCTGTTGGTGTTATGGCATATTCATTATATATCAAAGATCCGTCTCCTTTCATATTAAATTTCCTGTGGCCATAAAC
>JBDRFX010000007.1:0-3904 GCA_043818355.1 Patescibacteria group bacterium | reverse complement strand
GTTGCTCCAGAAGCTGGTAGTTGTGAATATTTCTGTGAAGAGGGAGGAAAAATGCCAGAAGGACAGGTTTGTATTTGTAACCCGTTGAAAGTTGACAGCTTTGAGGAAATAATAGAGAATATAAGTAATTTCATTTTCAATATAGCTCTTGTATTAGCTCCTTTGGCAATAGTTTGGGCAGGAGGAATGTATATTACTTCAAGCGGGAACCCAACTAAGATTGAAGAGGCTAGAAGAATAATACAATATGCTTTAATAGGATTGATAATTATTATGTTGTCTAAGGGATTAATAGCTGTTTTTTACAATTTTTTACAAGAATAAATTAAAATATTAATTGAAAGGTCGATTCATAATCAAAGAAATACAAGAAAATGAACAAAAAAACTTTATTATCGATTGTTTTATTGGGAATTGTAATGATGCCAATGATTATTTCTGCAGCTACATTACCAACCGTTAGTGATAATTATGGTATAGAAAGTCTTGTAACAAAAATAGAATCTATCGGTAACTTAATTTTTACCGCTCTTATAGTTGTGGCCACATTTTTTATAATTTTTGCAGGATGGACATATGTAACGGCCGGAGGAGATCCCACTAAAATAGAAGGAGCTCGTACCCAGATTAAAAATGCTTTAATTGGTATTATTATAGCTATGATCGCCAAAGGATTAGTAGCGGTTGTTAGAAATTTTATAGGAACCAGCCTATAAAGATAAGCATCGTACTTGGTGATTTATACTCTCGCTTTATTTTGAAGTGAGAGTTTGCTTTTTAAGAGTAAAAATCATACCATTGAAATATAATAAAATTTGCCCAGGTGGCGGAATTGGCAGACGCGATAGATTTAGGATCTATTGAGAGTAATCTCGTGGGAGTTCAACTCTCCCCCTGGGCACAAATTAAAAACAACAGAGTGATCTGTTGTTTTGATTTTTGTTAATTATTCAGAATCTTTTACACTAATTATGGTTCTATGATCTTTTAGTATTTTTGGTATTCTTATGGTTAGAATTCCACTTTTCATAGAAGCTCTCGTTCTAGTTGGGTCTACTTCTGCTGGTAATATGATTTCTCTAGAGAAAGGACCCCAATAACACTCTTGAGTAAAATAGTCTTCTTCTTCAACAAATGGTTTTTCTCTTCTACCCCTAATAGTCACCAAGTCTCCTTCTACGGCAATATCTATTTCTTCTGATCTTATTCCAGCTATGGTAGAAATAATGATTAGTTCTTTTTCTGTCTGATACACGTCAATTGCTAACTGTCCCTCTGCTTCCATCCAATCTCTTTCTCCTCCTAAATCTTCAATTTTCATACTTTCTGTTTTCAAAATTTCTTTTCTGACAATTTTTGGAGTAGTTTTTTTTGAATTTTTTCCTTTCTTGATTGTTGGTTCTTTCTCTATTTTGATTTTTGTTTTTTTAATTTTTGGTTCCTCTGTTATAACAGGAGTTTCTTTCTTAGATTTTTTCTTTGATTCAGGAATCATCACAGGAGCTTCTGTTTTTTCAACTTCATTTGTTGGAAATTCAATGCCCATTCCCCTTTTAAGTTTTTTAAAAAATGAATTCGCCATGTATTTAAATATTAATTGTTTTATGAATTTTTTTAAGTCTTTGAATAGCAAAAGAAACAAAAAAAGCAGAGTTGATTATTATTGCTATGGGAACTAAAATTTTTGTTCCTCCTTCTATTATAAAAAAATTATACAGTCCATGCAAACTAATAGATGCAATCATTCCCGCTCCAACGAGTCTAAGACTGTCTTTTTTGTATTTTAAGAGAGAATAAGCCAAGAAAAAGCCGATGATACCCGAGCAAAGAGCATGCAAGAAGGTCGCTCCGATGAATCTTAGGATTAGAATACCAACCGTTTGGTGAAGAGGCAAAACTTTTCCCACCTGTAACAATACGAGAATATTTTCTGAGGCTGCAAAACCTAAACCCGAAATTATCATATAAATCATGGCGTCTACCGGTTCATCAAACTCCTTATCGTGAAGAATTTCTCCCCTGACTACTAAATATTTTAATAGTTCTTCTACTAAAGCTACGGCCAAGATATTGTTTATTATTAAAACCCAGAAGGGAGAGAAGGTAAAAATTTTTAATTCTTCAGAAATACCTTTTTCTATAAAAATAGCAGGGAGAGCAGATAGCATTCCCCAAAAAAAGATTTTTAAAATCATTAAATTTGGTTCAGGATGAGAATCCTTTTTCAAATAAAACATTAACCAGAAGATGCTGGGAGCTAATCCGGCAAAAATATAGATTGGGTAATTTATCATTTAGGCCAATCTTCTATCATTAAGCACGGTTTTTTATTCTTAAATTCAAGGTTTTGATAAATTTCTTCTGTAATGAATGGAATGAACGGATGTAATAATTTGAGAGAGTTAATTAAAACATATAGCAGGGTTTGAATAACCTTTTTTTTCTCTGCTTTAGTTTTTGATTTTAGTATTTGTTTTTTGGATTTTTCTATATATTGATCGCAGAAAGTATGCCAGAAAAAATCATAAAGAGTTCTTATTGTTTTTCCAAATTCAAAATTATCTATGTTTTTATCTGTAGTTTTAATAAGTTTTTGAAGTTTTCGAACAATGATTTGATTTTTATCTACAGAGCTTAAGCTGATTGTTTTTGTTTCAATTCTTTCTCTCTCAGCTTGCATTAGAATAAATCTTGTGGCATTCCACATTTTATTACAAAATTTTTGTCCCATTACAACATTCTCTTCGCTGAATCGCATATCTTGATTTCCAGTTACTCCCCAAGACAGAGAAAGTCTTGTTGCGTCAGCTCCATATTTTTCAATTAAGTCTATTGGATTTATGACGTTTCCAATGGATTTAGACATTTTTGTTCCATCTTCTGCCAAAACCATAGGATGAATAAAAATTATCTGAAAAGGAGCTTTTTTCATAAAAAATATTCCAGAGAAAATCATTCTAAGAACCCAAAGATTAATAATGTCTTTAGCTGTAGATAATACCATGGTTGGGTAGAACCTTTTGAGATCTTTTGTTTTTTTGGGCCAGCCCAGTGTTGCAAACGGCCATAGAGCAGAAGAAAACCATGTATCTAAAACATCGGTTTCGCCTGGAATGGGTATTTCATGTCCCCACCATATTTGTCTAGATATACACCAGTCTCTGATATTACTTATCCAAGAGAAGAATGTTTTCTCAAATCTTTTTGGAGTAAATTTTATTCTTCCTTGTTTAACTTCTTTTTGAGCTGTTAGGGCTAGTTTTTCCTGATTAACAAACCATTGTTCAGAAGGAATGCTTTCTATCTTAGTTTTGCATCTATAACAATATGGCACTCTATGAATATAGTCTTCGATCTTTGTAATTAATTTTTGTTTTTCCAATTCTTTTATTACAAGTTCTCTAGCAGCTTCTATTGATAGACCAATAAATTTTTTTGGTATCTCTCCGGTCAAATTTCCATTTTCGTCTATAATTTTTTTTAATTCTAATCCGTTATTAAGACCAATCTGATAGTCAGTCATGTCATGGGCAGGAGTAACTTTGACAGCTCCAGTGCCAAATTTTGGATCAATAAGTAGGTCTTTTACTATTGGTATTTCTATATTTATAATTGGCAAAATTGCTTTTTTACCAATCAATTTTTTATATCTTTTATCTTTAGGGTTAACTGCCAGGCCCGTGTCGCCTAGCATAGTTTCTGGTCTAGTGGTTGCAACAGATATATATCCGCCTTCTACTAAAGGGTATTTTATATAATATAATTTGGTCTTTTCTTCTTTATGCTCTAGCTCCATATCAGACAAACTGCTTTGGCATCTAGAACACCAATTTATTACTCTTTCTCCCTTATATATTAATCCAGCTTTTTTATATTTTAAAAAGGCCTCTTTGACAGCCATTTG
>JBDRFX010000006.1:0-7001 GCA_043818355.1 Patescibacteria group bacterium | reverse complement strand
TAGTTAAACTTGTAACAAAAGCTCATTTGGAGGGTTTCTATTATAAGCCTAGGGTGGACGAAGAATTATTAGAAAAATACTCTGAAGGATTAATTGCTACTACAGCCTGTCTTCAAGGAAAAATACCAAGATTAATTCTTTCTAAAAGAATTAAAGAAGCTGAAGAATTGGCTTTAAGATATCAAAAGATTTATGGAAAAAAGGGCTTTTATTTAGAACTTCAAAATCATCCCAATATTCCAGAACAAAAAACTGTTAATGATGAGTTGATTAGAATGTCTAAAAAACTCAATATTCCTTTAATTGCTACCAATGACAGTCATTATGTTAGATCAGATGACGCTGATGCTCAAGACATCTTAATGATGATTAATACCGGAGCTGATTCTACTGATCCCGAAAGGCTAAGCATGAAAATAGATGATTTTTCTCTTACATCTCCAGAACAAATAACAAAAGAGTTTGAAGATACACCTGAGGCCATTAGCAATACGCAAGAAATTGCTAATCAATGTAATTTTGAATTTAAATTAGGAGGAATCATAATCCCACATTTTGAAATTCCAGGAAACAAACCTGCTGAAGAATATTTAAGAGAATTGTGCTTGGTTGGTTTAGAAAAAAAATATGGAATAAGAAACAAAAACCCAGAAATTTTAGAAAGACTTAATTTTGAATTAGAAACAATTGGGAAGATGGGTTTTGTAGACTATTTTTTAATAGTTCAAGATTTTGTCATTTGGGCCAAAAAAAACAGGATCGTTGTTGGTCCAGGCAGAGGTTCTGTGGCAGGGTCTATTACTGCTTATGCTTTAAACATAACCAATGTTGATCCCTTAAAGTATGATTTACTTTTCGAAAGGTTTTTAAATCTAGCCAGAATATCAATGCCCGATATTGATTTAGATTTTACTGATTTAAGGAGAGATGAAGTAATAAAATACGTAACAGAAAAATATGGAGCAGATAAGGTAGCTCAAATTATTACTTTTGGAACAATGGCTTCCAGAGCTGTTATTAGAGATGTTGGCAGAGCCCTAAATTATGAATATAGTTATTGCGATAAAATTGCTAAATTAATTCCTCTTGGATTTAAGTTAAAAGAAACTCTAGATAAAATAGATGAATTTAGAGAAATTTATGAATCAGAAGAAAAAGCCAGAGTCTTAATTGATTTTGGATTTAAATTAGAAGGCACTGTTCGTCATGCTTCTACTCATGCTTGTGGGGTTGTTATTTCCAATGAACCACTAGACAAGATTGTCCCAACTCAACATCCTAGCCAAAATGACACTAATATTATAACTCAATATGAAATGCATGCTGTTGAAGACTTGGGGTTATTAAAAATGGACTTTTTAGGTCTTAAGAACTTAACTATCATTGAAGAAACCTTAAGAAGAATATACGCTGTTCAAAACAAATCTATTGATATTGAAAATCTTCCTCTTGACGACGAATTAACTTTTGATCTGCTTCGTAGAGTAGAAACAATTGGTATCTTCCAATTAGAAAGTGACGGAATGAGAAGATATTTAAAACAATTAAAGCCGAATGATTTTAATGATATTATTGCTATGATTGCTCTTTATAGACCAGGACCAATGTCATTAATACCAGACTACATCAAAAGAAAAACAGGTGAACAAAAGGTTACATATATTCATCCAAAGCTTGAGCCGATCTTGAAAAATACCTATGGTATTATGATTTATCAAGAACAACTCATGCAAATGGCTCAAAAATTAGCTGGTTTTTCTTTGTCAGACGCTGATGTTTTAAGAAAGGCTGTTGGTAAAAAAATTGAAGACCTTCTTTTGGCTCAAAAAGAAAAATTCGTTCAAGGATGTATTAAGAATAAGATTGAAAAAGCAACGGCTCAAAAACTTTGGGCATGGATATTACCTTTTGCCCAATATGGCTTTAATAGAAGTCATTCTGCCTGTTATGCAACTATTGCTTATCAGACAGCCTATTTAAAAGCTCACTTCCCTGTTGAGTTTATGTCGGCATTACTAACAGCAGAGAAATCTGATACCGAAAGAATTGGTTTTGTAATTGATGAATGTAAAAAAATGAATATTGAAGTTTTGCCTCCCGATATTAATGAAAGTTTTAGAAATTTCTCTGTAGTTCCTAAAATAGATAAAATTAGATTTGGTTTACAAGCTATTAAAAATGTTGGAGAAAATGTTGTCACTTCTATTATCACAGAAAGAAAAGAAAATGGTCCGTATAAATCTATTTCTGATTTTATACAAAGAGTTGAATCAGATTCTTTAAATAAAAAATCTTTAGAAAGCATGATTAAGTCGGGTGTTTTTGACCAAATGGAAGAAAGAAATCAGCTTTTGGAAAACATGGAAAGAATTTTAGAGTTTTCTAGAGAAAATAGAAGAAATAAATTATCTGGTCAAAAAAATCTGTTTAGCGGCAGTTCAGAAATTCAAGCAAAACTATCTTTAATACCAGCTCCTCCTGCTAAAAAATCTGAAAAATTAAGTTGGGAGAAAGAACTTCTTGGTCTTTTTGTGAGCAGTCATCCCTTAGAAGACTATACCAATATTTTAAGAAAAGAGACCACAAGAATAGTAGAGTTAGATTCTCAAATGCCTAGCAGACAAGTAAGAATTGGAGGAATTATTTCTAGAGTTAAAAGGATTATAACTAAAAATGGAAAGCCAATGCTTTTTGCCAATTTAGAGGATTTTACTGGAAAAATAGAATTGGTTGTTTTCCCAAGAACACTAGAGCAATGCAATGGTTCTCTAGAAGAAAATAAAGTTGTTTTGGTGTCTGGCAAAATAGACAACAAAGATAATGTTTTAAAAATTATCTGCGATGATGTTTTAGAAATAACAGAAGCCTAAAGCTTGACAGATGAATTGATAATCTCTTACAATAAATTAATGTTTGCATTAATTAAAAAATTTAATACAACCACAACAACAACCTCTTTTTAGGCTGACCTAAGAGAATTTTATATTTTCTAAGGCTAGCCTCTTAAAAAGAGGTTTTTGTTTAAAAAAACAACTAAAATAAAAATATGAAAAAAAACATAGAAAACATTCGTCATTCATTATCACACATTATGGCTCAAGCCGTAAAAGAACTTTTCCCAAAAGTTAGGTTTGGCATTGGTCCAAATATCGAAAATGGTTTTTATTATGACTTTAATCTAAAAGACTTAGGTCTTGATGATTTGCCTAAAATAGAAAAAAGAATGAGGGAAATTATTAAAAAAGATATTAGATTTAAAAAGAAAAAACTTTCTAAAGTTGAAGCTAGAAAACTTTTTAAAGATCAGCCATATAAACTAGAACTCATCAAAGAATTAAAAGAAAAAACTGTTTCAGTTTATGAATCAGATGGTTTTGTGGATTTGTGCAAAGGACCTCACATTAAATCGTCCAAAGAAATAGATCCTAAATCTTTTAAACTTCACAAAGTAGCTGGAGCTTATTGGAGAGGTGACGAAAAAAACCCAATGTTAACCAGAATTTATGGTTTAGCTTTTGAATCAGGCAAAGAATTAAGAAAACATTTACATCAATTAGAAGAAGCTGAAAAAAGAGATCATCGTAAAATTGGAGCAAAGCTTGATTTGTTTTCATTTCAGCCTGAAGCTCCTGGCATGCCCTTCTTTCATCCCAAGGGTGCCATTATTTACAATGAATTAAAGAACTTCTGGATTGAATCTCAAGAAGAATTTGATTATGACACTGTAATTTGTCCCTCTATGCTAGATTCTAGTATTTGGAAAAAATCAGGCCATTGGGATCATTATAAGGATGATATGTTCTTTGTTTCAGCTAAAAAAGGAGAGCATGAGTTTGCTTTGAAACCAATGGATTGTCCTGGTAACATTCTGATTTATAATAACTCCCCAAAATCATATAGAGATTTACCATTAAGATATGCTGAACCAGGGTTAATCTCTCGAAATGAAAAATCTGGTGAATTGGGAGGTCTATTTCGAGTTCAACAATTTGTACAGGACGACGCTCATATATTTTTAACCGATGATCAAATAGAAAAAGAAATAAAGGAAGTAATAAAACTAGTAGAAAAAATCTATAAGCCTTTCGGTTTAAAATATAAGGCATATCTTTCTACTAGACCCGATGATTCCATGGGAGATATTAAGTTATGGAATAAAGCAGAAAAACAACTTAAAAAGATTTTGAATGAAGTCTATGGCAAAGACTGGAGTATCAAAGAAAAAGATGGAGCCTTTTATGGTCCAAAAATTGATTATCAATTGGAAGATGCTATTGGTAGAAATTGGCAGTGCGCGACTATTCAACTAGACTTTCAAATGCCATTGAAATTTGATTGTGAATATACTGATAAGAACGGAAAGAAAAAAACTCCTGTTATGATTCATAGAACTGTTATGGGCTCCTTTGAAAGATTTATGGGGATTTTAATTGAACATTATGCAGGAGCTATGCCATTATGGCTTTCACCTGTTCAGGTTCAAATTCTTCCTGTCGGAGAAAAACATAAAGAATATGCTAGAAAAATTAGAAAGCTTTTCAAAGCAGAAAATATCCGTGCTCAAGTAATAGATGAAGACGAGACCATTGGTAAAAAAATCCGTAAAGGTGAATTACAAAAAATCCCCTATCTCTTGGTAGTCGGTGATAAAGAAGCAAAGTCTAAATCTGTTGCTGTCAGAGAAAGAAACAAGGGAGACTTGGGGATAATGAAATTGTCTAAATTTATAGAAAAAGCTAAAATAGACATAATGGCAAAATATTAAAGCCATTAATTAACAATTAAATAAAAAATTATGTCTAAAAGTCAAAAACTGTTCTTGGGTTTAGTTCTTTGTTTGAGTTTTTTGAGTAATGTTGCTCTTGCCGAAGAAGCGGTAGTTCTTGATGAAGGAATAAATTTAACAGAACTAGAAGTTACAGAGCCAAACATTCTTCCTGATAGCCCTGTTTATTTTATAAAAGATTGGTACAGAAATATTCAATCATTCTTAATATTTAATCCTGCTAAAAAGGCAGAGTTAGAAATGAAGTATGCTTCAGAAAGATTAGTTGAAGCTGATAGATTGATAGCCAAGGGCAATATAATAATGGCTCAAAATATATTAGAGAAGCATAATAGAAATATAGAAAGAGTTCAACAAATTATTGCAGCGCAAGAAGATGGCTCTATTAAAGAAGAACTTTTGAATATATTAGCCAGAAAAACTATTAGACATCAAAATGTACTCGATGGCATTGAGGGAAAGGTTGAATTAAAGGATTTAAACAGAATTAGAGAAATAAAAGAAGAGGCCATGCAGCTATATATTGGAGCAGAAAATAAAGAAAAAATTCAAGAAAGATTAGAAGGCATTTTGGAACAAGAAAAAGGAAGCAATTTTAAGGAATTGAAAAACATACAAGTATTGCAGAGAGTAAAAGATCTTGTACCAGAACAAGCTAAAGAAAAAATAGAGGCTGTCATCGAAAGACAAACTGAACATTTTCAAGAAAAATTTGATGCCCTCACGACGGAAGAAAAAGAAAGGATCAGAGAATATCTTCCTGGAATTAATGGAGAGGAAACGTCTTTAATAGAAGTTCTTTCTAAAATGATAAATGGCGTCCTATCTCCAGAAATTAAAGAAGAATTAAAAGACGCTAAAGAAGAAATAAAAACTCAGCTACAAGAAAGATTAGAAAAGGCGGATAGAGAAAACATACAAGACTTTGGAGAAAGAATCATGATAAAACTTGAAAACGGCGGTATAGAAAAATTAGAATTAATAGAAGAAGTGAGAGAAAATTTACCCAAAGACGTTCTTTCTAGATTAGAAATGGCCAAGGAAATGATATCCACAAGATTTTGGGAAGAAATAAATGATGCATCAGAAAACGACGGAGAAAAACTTTTAGATAAAGCAATAAATTCAGTACAACCAAAAACCATAGAAGCTTTAAAAAAAGTACAAGAAAAAATAGATATTTTATTGCCCCAGAAACAACAAGAAATAAAAAAGTTTGAACAAAAAATACAAGAAAAAGAAATGGAAGCTAATTTATGTAATTCTCAATGGAAACCTGTTTGTGGAGTTGATGGAAAAACATATGATAATATTTGTAGGGCAGAAAAGATAGCTCAAGTGAAAGTCAGCTATGAGGGTATATGCAAGAACCAAAATCAAACACAACTGAGATCAATAGAGGGCGTTTAAAAATCAACAGACACTCAAAGCCGATAAAATTTAGATGATGTAAATTTTAATGAAATACTTTGTCCAGACTTATGGTTGCCAAATGAATGTGGCAGACTCTGAAAAGATAAAAGCAGTTATGCAGAATATGAAATATACTCCAGCCTCAAAGCTTAATGAGGCTGGTTTAATTATATTCAATATGTGCTCTATTAGACAAACTGCTGTAGACAAAGTCTTTGGGAAGATGAAGATTCTTGAAGAATTAAAAAAGAAAAATCCAAAAATTAAAACTATTTTAACGGGTTGTGTTTTAAAAGATGATTTAACCAATTTCAAAAAAGTCTTTGATTTCATTTTGTCGATTAAAACCTTGAATAAGTGGGAAAAAATATTAATTCAAAAAAATAATATTAATTTCCCTGATCCAAGAGATATTAAATTTAATGAAAAACTTAATACCATTTATTTAAAAAACAAATCAATTTCCGAAAATAATTTTTCTGCATCCATTCCAATTTCAACCGGTTGCAATAATTTTTGTAGTTATTGTGTTGTGCCATATGTTAGAGGTCCTTTAATCTGCAGACCTCATCAAGAAATTATTAAAGAAGTAGAGGGCTTAATTAAGAAAGATTTTAAGGAAATTTGGCTCTTGGGACAGAATGTAAATGATTATCAATCCCCCACTAATAAAAAAATGGATTTTCCAAAACTTTTAAAAAAAATAAATGAAATTCCTGGTGATTTTTGGATTCGCTTTACTTCGTCTCATCCTAAAAATTTTTCTGATGAATTGATCGATGTAATGGCTCAAAGAAATCAT
>JBDRFX010000005.1:0-17335 GCA_043818355.1 Patescibacteria group bacterium | reverse complement strand
GAGGACATTTCTGAAAAATATCGGCTCGAACCACATTTTACAAAACCAGAAATTGATTTTTTCTTTCAAATTTCCCTTCAATTTAGCCGCCGAGCCGCGAAGCGGCGAGGCGGAAACATTGACATATCCGAAATGGTGGACCCGATGGGACTTGAACCCACAGCCTCCTCCATGCCATGGAGGCGCTCTGCCAATTGAGCTACGGGCCCATTATGTGCCCTCGACAGGGCTCGAACCTGTATTTGTGCCTTAGGAGAGCTCTGTTCTATCCCGTTGAACTACGAGGGCTAAAAAATGAATTCAAAATATTATTTACCTTATCATTTTTCTATCCTAATGACAATAATGACTCTTACGTGTTACAATAACCATAATTATCCTTAAATTAATACATAAAATGCCCAAATCAGTTACCCAAATAGTTAAAAAAGTATGCCCTGCAGTTATAACAATCATTATAACGCGTGACCTACCCCAAATAGAAGGTTTTTATCTTATGCCTGTTGGAGGAGAGAAAACAGCTATTCCCAAAATGGAAAAAGAAAAAACAAAAATTGGAGGTGGTTCTGGTTTTATTATTTCTCAAGATGGTCTTATACTAACCTCCAACCACGTTGTTGGAGAATCCAATGCTGAATATACAGTGGTTTTAGAACACAATCTCAGATATCAAGCTAAAATTTTAGCAAGAGATCCTATTATAGACATTGCTATATTAAAAATTGATGATAAAAAATTACCCTATATTAAACTGGGAGATTCAAGCAAGGTTGAGTTAGGACAAAGTGTTATTGCAATTGGCAACCCAATGGGTGAATTCTATGATACAGTAAGTACCGGGGTAGTGTCTGGTCTAAGCCGTCACATAACGGCCTATAGTGGCGTCAATAACTACACTGCTCGTCTTAGAGGATTAATGCAAACCGATGCAGCCATTAATCCAGGTAATTCCGGAGGGCCCTTGGTAGATATGAACGGCCAAGTAGTTGCAATTAATACTGCCACGGTAATGGGAGCTCAGAATATTGGATTTGCAATTCCCATCAACTATGCCAAAAAAGATCTAAAAGAGGTTAAAAAATATGGAAAACTGAAAAGACCTTTCCTTGGAGTAAGATATGTTCTTTTAAACAAAGAAATTGCCACCCAAAATAAACTTTTGGTTGACTATGGAGCTTTGATTGTTAGAGAAAGCTTTGGAGAATCAGCTATTCTCAAAGGCTCTGCCGCCTGTAATGCTGGATTGAAAGAGTATGATGTAATTTTAGAGTGCGAGGGAAAAAAAATAGATGAAAAAAATCCATTAACTGAAATGCTACAAGAATTTGAAATTGGAAGCTCTGTTAATCTTTTAGTATTAAGAGATAAAGAACAAATAGACGTAAAAGTAAAATTACAAGAAAGAGAATAAAAAACTGAAACAGCCCTCTAGGGGCTGTTTTTTGTTTATTAAAAAAGAAAAATCGGAGAAAATATTATTGGAAACATCTCTCCTTTATGAAACTGACAAATTGGATAGTGAAGAGTTTGCGAACTGTTCTCCCCAATTTGATTTGGGTAATAGCTCGGCAAAAGACGAACCATTACAATACGGGCAATTGCCTTGATCATATGTTTTGAAGGCATTTTCTCTATAATCCAGCCAAGAGAATACTGGCCACTCAGAAATCACATGTGATTCAATGCGACGATCTACTATGAGACATAAACACAAAACAGTAATTTTTCTTCCTGGATATTTTCTAGTAATACTGTCTAGCGCTTTCAGAGTAGACTTTCCGGTAGTCATTGTGTCTTCCAGCATGATAAGAAAAATCTCATCTTCTCCTGGAATGCTAAATCTATCCAGAGTCATTAAGCCATCTAATTGTTTATGTTTTTCGGCATAGATCGGTACGACATTATCTCCTAGGTAGTGTGCTAAAATAACTCCTGGCACCACTGCCCCCTGAGCGGGTCCACAGACATATATCGACCCGTCAGCGCACCTCTCTAAATCAATTTCACGTTTTATCATGTTCGCCATTTGACGCATAGCTTCAAAAAGGAGCTTGGGAGGTAAAACTGCCAAATTCATATAACCGTTACTGTGTTTCCCGCTGGATAGAACTGGATGTGCATAATTTGCGTGGCTTACGAGGATATTGTCTTGCAATTCACCAGGATGAACATAGTAGCAACTGGCCTGTTCTAGTAATTTTTTCTTCTCTTCTCGCTTGAGGTCTTCTGGATATTGTGCCCGCATTAACTTCTGAAAAAGATCAGAATTAATAACATTTTTGTGAAAGGACATTTTAACAAACATAACAAAACTAAAAACACATGTCAAACATAGAAAACTCAAACTATTAAGTTTGAGCTGTTTCTATTGTTAAATAAAAATATAAATTATTGAATCTTAACTTTATAGATTTTAGCTTCTACGCTAGAATCTCTCGTTTCCCACGGCCTAAAATAATAAAACTGAATTTCTGTTTCTCCAGATTGTAGGGCAGAAAAAACAAATATTTCTTTTCCACCGCCCCCAATAACATCGTCTTTTGAATCAAATTGATAATCTCTTTTGACAAGCTCAATGTATTGACTCTCAAAATTCGGCTCCCATATATATCCCGTTGTCGGATTAGACTTTAAACTAATCACAAAATCTTCTCTTATTTTAACCTTAATCACTCCGTTCGATCTAAAATATATAGAAAGAAGAATTGTCAAAATTAATAAAACAACTAAAGTAATTTTTTTATCTATTTTTTTCATTTTTTTTATCTTTATTGATAGCTAATTTTAAAATCTTAGAAAATCTAGTTAAAATGAAAACTGCACAAACTTCAAGAGTAATAAATGTGGTTTCTCTCAAACATTCGACTGGAGAACCGTTATTATCATACTCAAACATATTGTGAGATAAAAAATTAACAACATATAAAACAACTGTTAAAACAATCCAAGAATAAACGAACCACTCTCCCTTTCTTTCTTGAGATTTTTCTCCTAACCATCTTAGCATTTCTTTGTGAGCAGCATAGATAAACAAAATGCCCATATAGAAAAAATTAATACCTGGAGGAGGGAATGTTCCTCTAGAAAAAAACTGAATTATTACCATGCTCATCACAACTAAAGTAATAATAGAACAAATAAAAAATAAATTTCTGCTAATAGAAAGCTCTACTTTCTTAACACCACTAAGTTCTCTATTCTCTTTTTTTGCCATATCTAATATGTTGATTCAATATTAATATCATTATTATTTAATCCTATCAAAAAACCGCTAATTAAGCGATTTTTTAACTTCTTCAAACTAATAACTTGATTATTGGCTTGAAAAAAGTGGAGGGGATTTGTTGTGGGCTTTTTGTTGAGTTCTAATTCTAAAATCTTACCTGCTATATGATTAAATGGTGGGGCCGATAGAGAGCGTATTAGTTATTGACCACCATCCTTTATTTTCTACATCTCCATCTCTATAGAATAATTGAGTGGTTCGATGTTCGAACCTGTTTTATTCTAAAAACCTAAGAGTAGAAAGCATTTGGTCAAAAATCTTTTTTGATTCTATGCGACATTTATCTTGTGCTTCTTTTTCGCCCATCATGGGCTCATGAAGCACAAAAATCTGATAAACTTTCTTATTTTGGGGGATATATGCGGAATAATCCATGTAACTTGCTCCAGTGGCACAAGTGCCGACAAGTTCTGTTCTCAAAGATTCTATTCCTTCGAAAGAAAATTTTTCTAAAACTAAATACCCTTTATCATCGTAGCCACAATTTTCATATCTTCTAACCCAGGTATCTAGGGGTAAATTTTCTGAATTATCATGAACCTTCATGCTATATTGGTCTAAACTTACTGGGACCCCCTTTGTCCAATCATAATCTTCGCCCATATATCCTTTTTCTTGAACATACTCAATAACATCTTCGTCATAGGAAGTACATGTTTCACCAAAAGATACATAAAATAAACTTTTAAGACCTGTTAATGTATTTGGTTTCTCAATAATATCAGTATAAACACCCCTATCTCCTCGATATCCAAAAATAAATCCATGTTCATCATTTCTATAGGCATTCCAATCCTCATGATTTTCACTACTAGCCTCCTCTTCAGGAATAATCTCGTCGGATTCTTCTTGTAATAAAAATTTCTGAGCCCAAAAAACTGCAAGAAAAATTATAGTTAAAACGATAAAAATGATTATATAATCTTTTTTAATATTAGATCTCTCAATTTTAGTGACTGATTCTGGCGAGGATTGCTGGATTAATTCTTCTGAAGATATCTCTGGAAGAAATTGCTTAGAAACATTTCGGAGATAAATGAAAAATATCATTTGCACTAAAAAAAGACCTGAATTGCTAATGTTGACCCCACCGTCGATGCACATAGCAACGAACGATAGAATGCTCAATAAAATTAACCCTGTTAAGGCATGAAAACTCCATGGCTTCATTCTGCGTATACCCATAGCAATTATAATTTGAGCTATGCCAATTATTGAAAAGATGCCAGCTGCTAAAATTCCATCAAACAATAGCATTGGCAAAATATTCAAAATATTTAAAACACCACTTAGGATTAAAAGCAGAGTGAATAACTTGGCAAGGCCAGGCAATTTGATGGGTTGACTTGAGCTTGATATAACTTTATGTTGATTCATTTCTTGGTTCATATATTTTTATTGAAGAACTTTTCTCAAAAGATCCCATGGCCATTCTTCAGTACTTTGTCGAATCCATAAAAAAAGAATGGCTATAATTACAAACTGAATAAAAGACCACAAAATATTTATTTTAATCCAAGACGAAGCTGTTTCTTCTAACGCCTGTAGCTCTGTTTTGCCAGTTCCGCGTTGAACAAAAAATATCCCCAAAATAATGTTAGCAAAAAATAAAACGAAAGACCCCATAGCAAAATACATGTCCACATCTTCGCCAAAGACATTCTCTATAAAATCATCAAAATAAAATGCACTAAAAATCAGGGCTCCACAAAAAACCACAATTAACACCCAGAACCATGACTTGTAATAAAATGGTCTCTCCATAGATATTATATTGTTAATTATTATGAATTATATAAAACGATAGCGATTGATAGAAAATCTCTTCTGATTATTGATAGTTTTATTATACCAAAAATCCGAGAAATACTCTCGGATAAAGCCAGGGTCGTCTAGGGTACGATGTTCGAACCTGTTTTGTGTTTAGTTAAATCAAAAAACCACCTAATTGGTGGCCTTTTAACTTTTTTATAAGCTTTCCTTTAAATCTTTGAGAAATTCTTTAGTAAATTTCTCTTTCTTTTCGTAAGCCTCTTGGGCTTCAAGAAGATAACACTTAAATTTTCCCAATACATTATTTTCAATATAATCTATCGTTTGCTGCAAGCTTTGTCCTTTTGTAGTTCCTGTAATTAAAGATTTTGTAACCATAAAAGTCTTTCCGCCCTCTATTAGATTGGCGTCATGCAAAATCTTCCCCTCAATTGTTTCTGCTTTTACATGATATTTAGATGAACCCGACTTGGATTCCTGACCAACCTGAACAATTCTATCTATTTTTTGTTTTGAAAGATTTTGAGACTTAAGAAATTCTATAATCTCAATTTTGTGGTCATAACTGATCACATGCAAGTATGCTCCATAAGTTAAGACCTCCGCGTCTGGCTTATAATTTTTTGAAAGAAACTTTGCAGCTATTAAAACCCTCTTAAGATGTGAAATGTCGTGCATTTCATCTTTTCCTACTAAAAGCCGCTTAGCAAAATTTTCAATTTGTTCAACTTTAATTATTTTCTTAATTTTCTCTTTCATTAATCTATCCTATCAAAAAACCGCTTATCAAGCGATTTTTTAACTTCTTCAAACTAATAACTTGAGTTATTGGCTTGAAGAAAAAAAGGGAAAATATTGGGCATTGCCTTTAGGAGATCTACTTCTGCATCAACCTCTCTGGTCAAGCATGGAAAAGAGCTTACAGTATCCATTTTCGAGAACTCTACGTCCAATATTGGTAAATCAAGAATATCACTAAGCTCTTCTATCACAGACCAAGTAAATTTTTCGGATCCAGGCACGGTTATCGCGTCATGTGTTACTAGCCTAGATAATTCTTCTGAGCCAGTCGCTAAGCCCAATCTTCTTAATAGTGTTCCTGTTTCTTTGATTCCACTTATATAGAATGTGATTGTCTCGAAATCAAAATCTCTTTGCATGAATCGCGGCAAATCTTCTATTGAACTCCCAACTGTTTTGTCTGAAGGAGTTGTTCTGAAACGAGCAGCTCTCGACACATCAGTAACCTGCCTAGCGTGAGTTATTCTGTATTGTTCTATCTGTGCACTGAATACAAGTGTTTCCACTGTTCACATTTCAATCATTCCAGAGTCTGTTTTGAATGATAGAGAATTTTCTTCTTTTTGTCAAAAAATAAATCAGAAAAATACTCTCGCGTAAAGCCAGGGTGGACGAGGAGGCTTGAACTCCCAACCGCTGGGTCCACAACCCAGAACTCTGCCAATTGAGCTACGTCCACCATATATAATGTGTCTCCGGCAGGAATCGAACCTACAACCTACTGCTTAGAAGGCAGTTGCTCTGTCCTATTGAGCTACGGAGACAAAAAAGCACTATTAAATGCAATTATTATAAATTAATTTTCTTCATTAGTCAACTCACCTAAAAGAGTCGTAATATTTTTCAATATCAATTTTATTAAATCTCTCTTCTCTTTCGTTCCAAATATCTAGTACATCTTGATAGACATTTTGATTAAAATCTAAAATTTTTTCAGCCGGTTCTACCTCTTCTTTCTGAACCAAAATAATATATTTATAGGCAAAAAGGGCAGATAGTGCAATAAAAATAACTATCAAAAATAGAAATGTTTTAAAGGCTGAAAAAGCCAATGTCCTTGGTAGGCGTAATAAGAAATTTTTAATTTTAAATTCAGAAAAAGTTTTCATTGCTTGTTTGTAAAAACTATGTTTTTCAAAATACTATTTTGTAAAAACTCTCATCGTAAATTGACCTTTAACGTCTTTTACAGAAAAGGTTTCTATTTCTTCTGCACTTAATTCTCCCTCTGCAATATGCCTCACATTTAAATTGTTAATCTCTATCAAATAGGGGCTGAATTCAATTCTTTCTAAAAACTTTAAAAAATTAGGAAAAGTTGAGAATGTTTCTATCTGAAAAGAAATCGACGACCATGTATTTTTTTTCGTTGATTTGCTAGGTTGAGCCGCAGAAATACTCATAACAATATTTGTTCTTATAGCACTTTTTTCTAAAAATCTAACAAATTCTACTGGAGCTTTCTCGTTAATTAAAAGATTGTTCGCTTTTTCAGAAGCTACATTGATATCTAATAAAGATTTCTTGAAACTCTGAAGATTTTTCATTCTAATTTCAGAAGATAAAAAAGATTTTTTTTGAGCTATCATCTCTTCTGATTTTATTTGAATGTCTAAAACTGTAGGGCGAATTAAAAAAACCACTAAAAGAAAATTTAAAAGGAAAAATAATATTACACATATACTGATTTTGATTCTATAATTCATGAAATTTTGATTCTATAATTCATCTATGTTGATTTCGAAATTAACGGAAAAATTAATATTATTTTCGCCTACTATCCAATTTGATGGAGGAAAATATACATTTTCAAAAGATATCTCTGATTCAAGATTAGATTTAAAACTTTCTAGCATTGCTCTATCTGGAGAAAATCCAGTTAAAAAAACTTGGAAGGATTCTCTTTCTTGATTTTTTTCATTTTCACTAGAACGCAACGTCAAACTTTCTAAAAACATTTTATTGGGAATATTGCCAGATATTTTCTCTAAAATATATGTTCTGCTAATTGCGTTTGAATAAAAAGATTTCAAGTTAGAAAAACATAAATTTTGAATTTCAATTTCTTTTTCTAAATCTGTGTATATAGAAATTTCTGACTCTTTTTGTTGAATAAAAATGCTTTGGCTATCTAGCTCTCCTATAATATAGAATTTAAGTGAAAAAAGCATTAATGTAAAAGACAAAAGAGATAAAAATATGACTATTCCCAAAACAGCAACCAATCTGAAGCTTTCTTCTTGTCTCAAAAAATCTTTTTCTTTTGTTGGCAATAAATTAATCATTTTGTTCTTCTATGTTCTTTTGAGCTAAACCAAGAGCGGTTGTATAGGCCAAAGCCTCACTTTGAGATAATTTTTTCCTTTCCGTGTGTTTAACGGGAGCAATATTCATCCAAGGATCGCCGAATTCAACTGGTGCATTCAACTCAATAGAAAATAATTCCTTTAAACCCTTTAAATTAGCTCCACCGCCAGACAATAAAATTCTTTGTATTTTTCTATCAGCTCCAGTGTTGGCATGAGTTTGATAATATTTCATATATACCTTAATCTGCTGAACTAAATCCGCCAAAGCAGGAATTAAAGCCTCAAATACTCTTCCTCTTTCAACAGACTTAATGGCTTTTTTGTTTTTAATCTTAAATTTAACCTTGCCAGATAAACCATGTCTAATCTTTAAATCTTCTGCTCTACTTGTAGATATATTTAAAGCTTTGGCAATAATGTCAGTAAAATTTTCTGCCGAAACAGGAATTGATGAAGTGAACCTAATACAACCATCAACAAAAACCACAAATCCCGTTCTGGTCAATCCCAAATCAATCAAGAGAAATGATTGAGAGGATAACTTTTTATTAATTAAAGCTCTAACTATAGCTAAAGACTCAATTTCTAAAAATAAAGGTTTTAATCCTGCCTTTTTCAAACAATTAATATATAAATCAACTGTTTTTTTAGGCAAGGCAGCCAATAAAACCTCCATTTCTTTTTTCCTGATGTCTTTATTAATAATTTCAAAATCTAGATAGACATCCTCTATGGGCAATGGGATATAATTCTCAACTTCAAAAAGTATGGCTGATTTTAAGTCCTCTCTAGACATCAAAGGCATTTTAATTATTTCTAAAAATGATTTTTCTTCTGGAAGAGAACAAGCAACATATTTTGTTTTTAATTTTTTCCCCTTAACTCCATTAACAACATTCTTAATGGCTTCTATGAGATCATCTTCTTCCTTGATTTCTCCATTACTAATAATGCCTTTTTTAATCTTTAATTCTCCAAAAGATTCCAACTCTAAATAACCTCTTTTCTTCTTCAATTTAGCTATCTTTAAAGAGAGGTTAGAAATATCTAGAGCAAAAAATTCAGGTTTTAAATTAAAAAAATCAAGCATTTCAATTAACGTATTAATATGTTTCTTCCCAGTGTTCAATGGTTACTACTGGGGAATAGGGTAGCTCTGCTTCTAGCGGAGGGTTTGATCCACCCCATACTGCTTCAGCAATTATTGTATTGTCTAAGTAAATATTAACAGGTATCCAGGAACTAGTAAAAGAAATTTTTCTTGCTAAGACACCTCCTGTTATATTAAAATTCTGAGGCATACTAACAACTTTTATCTCGTCATAAGCATAAAGCAAACCGGTGATGTCAATATTCTGAAAAGAAGAATATGGACCAAAATTCATTTTGGCTTGAGTTAAAATACCAGATGGCTTGCCAACCCCTCCTGTGTCATTAACTGTTATTCCGTTATATCCGCAATCCTTGTCACCATGCCTAGTCCAACAATTCTTCTCCCCGATATTGATTGTACCATCAGCTATCAAAATCCCATTAACAATAATACGTCTCTCTCCCATCAAATCAATTACTCCTGTTACATAAGTAATTCCATTATTTAAAGTTAGAACTCCTCCTTCTCCTATGTCCCATAGAAGATCTTCAAAATCACCTGACTCAAAAATACAATCTGTAGCGCACTCTACTCCATTGCATAAAACGCTACACTCCAAGGTGCTCTGAAGGGCTTGTGCTCTGCTATAATAAGAATCAGTTTCTTCTAAATTAAAATTAATCCCTGGCATATCTGCTGAGGCAGGAGGACATCCCGCTTCTGAACAATCTCCTTCACAAACATTTTTTGAGCAGGTGGCAGTAGAAACAATTGAACTAGCTACCGTACTAATATTATTCTCCGCCAAAACCTTGCCCTCAACTATCTCTTCCGTTCCAGGATTATCATAAACCGTGAGCGTGCTAAAATATTTAATGTCTAGATTATTGTTACTAAAAAAATTACCGTTATGTACATTAATATTACTAAATTGAAGGCTTATGTTTTCACCGGTTCCTCCAGAAAAAATGGCGCTATTTTGAGTTAAGCTCCCGAATGTTTTAAAAACTTTTACTTTGAGTCCTCTCTTAACTATTCTTCCGTCAGCAAGAGTTAATTGGGCGGTAGAAATTATTTGACCTCTAGCACATTCAGAATTTTGAATTTGTACCTCATAAGAACTATTTGGAAATAAAGTATTACTTCTTGAAAAACTATCTGACCAATCATTACAAGTTGGTTGTTCTTCAAAATTACTGTTCCATGTTGAATCATTTTTCAATTTCCAAATGGCTTCATTGAGTCCCGCTTCTGCCAAATAATATACTTGGGTAGCGTCAACTTGACACTCTGAAATTTTAAATTCAGCAACAGTAAAATTTAAAAAATAAAAACTCAAAAGCAAAAGCAAAGTAAGAGTAATGCTAGACATAATGACTATTACTCCTCTTTGGGGAAATATTCTTTTCTGAAATTTAAAAGACATCAAAGGTTTCTTGTAAAAATTTTAGTTTCTAAATTAATTTCTTTATTTTTGCTCTCTAAAGTAATGGCAATATTAATCAATCTTAATCCCCAAAAATTAAGACTGGTCACGTATTCACCAATAAGCTGTTCATGTAAAATATCACTTTCAATAGTCTGTCCGTCTGGCGGTGTGGCATTCCATGATACATAAACCTCTGGATTTCCGGAAAAATAATAAACAATCGTTTGTCTCTTAACTTCTGTTTCTTGTGTAAAATATCTAATATAATAATAAGAGCTATCTATTTTATAGGTTGAATTGACCGAAGGAACGGTATCCCACTCAGTTCTTATTTGTGCTTCTTTGCTCAATCCATCATAATCAACAATCTCTCTTGTTTGTCCATCACCAACTCCTTCAATAATCCTAATAAACATATTGTTATAATAATCATCTTGATCTGAAGCATCAAATTTAAGGGTTATCGTTTTAATCCCTGCTGCTTGAAGCAAATCTTCTTCAATAATGGATGGAATATGTCCATCCTGAAATATGATTTCTTCTGAAGGATTTATATTATCTTCAGGAAGCTCTGTAATAATCTCTCTGATCTGGCGAATCTCTCTTGCCATTCTTTCTAAAATTACTCTGCCGTTTTGGGTAATTTCTGTCATAACTTCACCCTCTCTATAGGCTCTTTGACTTAATAAATTAATACCTGACATCGCACTAGTAATAATCACAATGAGACTAATCACCACTAAAAGCTCTGTTAAAGTAAATCCAGCGCTATTATTAATTTTTTTAAAACGAAATAATTTCATAATAAAAAATTATTTTCTAGAAATTAGACTTATTATTTTACTACTCTTCTCAGACAAGCCAAAAAATGCTTTCCAAAAAATGGTTACTTCTATTTTTTTCATTCCTGGATCAGGATCGCAATTCAAAACTTCTGAAAAATCTGAAGCAGGATCAACACATGTTATTTCTGTTTCTCTTTGATAAAAACCAAAAGGGGACGCTAAAACATGTTTTTCCTCAACAATACCAAAAGAAATCTCGTCATATGATTCTGAAATAAGCTCTTCTATTTTTGCCTGCCCAAGCTGTCCAGCCACTGTGATTCTTTTAGCTGATCCTAAAATTTTAGTGCCCAAGGGGAATGCCTGCAAAACAGCAAAAACACCTGAGGTCAAAATAAAAATTGATACTAATATTTCTATTAAAGTGAATCCATTCTTCTGAGTAATCATGCTCTAATCAATTATTCTTATAAAACCCGATGGCCTTACATCAATTGTCTTTGTTCTATTCTCAACGTTTTCTATAGTAATCTGAGCGCTTTCTTTTACTGCTCCATAGGAATTATATCTTACTTCATTGTTAGACAAAGAAGGATCGATTGTGAGACCAATAACATCTTCTGGGATAAATCCTTGTTTAAAAAATTGAGTCTCTCCACATTGGATGATTTGATATTCCCTGTTAGATGGAAAATTGTCTGGCAAAACAAAACAATACTCAATTTGTTCAGAAACAGCAAGTTGTTGAGTAAGGCGCAGATTAGAAACTAAATCTCTGACCATGCTATTTAGCTGTAATGTTGGTTGAAAATTTCTCAAAACGGGAAAGCTGATTAGAGCTAAAATTCCTGTAATAGATATAACCACAATAACTTCTGTTAAGGTAAAACCATTTTGTATATTTAATTTCATCAAATTGAATCTAATACTGAGTACATTGGCTCAATCATAGAAACAGCGAAGAATCCCACTACTATTCCGATGAAAATCATAAGAACAGGCTCTATCATGGCAGCCATATTTTCAGTGGCGTTTCCAACCTCTTCTTCAAAATAGTCTGCTAATTTACTTAGAATTTTTGAGGTTTCTCCTGTCTCCTCTCCAACTTTAAGCATTTGAATTACATTATTTGGATAAAGATTTTCATAGTCTCCCAAAACCGAAGACAAGTCAACTCCCTCTCTTACTCTTTGTACCGCTTCATTCATAGCTTCTTTAAAGAAAACATTTGAAACAACTCCAGCTACAATTTCTATAGATCTTACTATCGGAACTCCTGCTCCAATCAAAGAGCTCAATGTTCTTACGGTAACTGCGGCATTAGTTTTTTTAACAACTGGCGAGATAATGGGTAGCTTCAAAAACATTAAATCAAAAAATCTTCTTCCTTCTTTAGTTTTCCAGAAAGCAATAATCGAAATAACAAATAAAATCAAACCTATTACTAAAAGATACCACTTTGCAGCTAAAAAAGTGCCCAAGCTCATAATAAATTGTGTCATCGCGGGCAACTCAACCCCTAGTTCTTTAAAAGTATTTGCTATTTGAGGAACAACTGTTACCAACATCAATATTCCTATGCCCACCATAGCCACCATAATAACCGCAGGATAAATCATGGCTCCTTGAATTTTAGACTTTAATTCATGGTCTTTCTCTAATTGCAGGGCTAACATTTCTAGAACGCTTTCCATGGTTCCAGACTCTTCTCCAACGCTAACCATGCTACAAAATAAATCAGAAAAAATATCGGGATATTTGGTTAGTGTGTCAGAAAAAGAATTTCCCTTAGATATCTCTTTTTCTATATCAATTAGAGCTTTTTTTAATTTACTATTTCTTGTTTGATTTGCCAAAATAGTTAAACTTCTAGACAAGGGAAGACCAGCTGACACCATAACTTTCAAGTTTCTCGTCATCATCATCTTGTCGGTCAAAGAAACTGAGTTTAAAAAGGGAAGAGAAATATTCATCTCCATCTTCTTTTTCTTATCCTTTTCTAAAACAGCCTCTATGATAACGAGACCTCTTTTCTTTAGCTTGCTAGCTAATTGACTCGTATTTCCAGCTTGTAATAATCCCGACTTCGTCTCACCAGACTTAGCCTTTGCTTTATAAAAATAAGATGGCATGGGTATTTAATTCTATTACTTAATCAACAATAACCCTAAGCACTTCTTCAATTGAAGTAATGCCTTGAGCTGCCTTTATAAATCCATCCTCTACCATTGTTTTCATCCCTTCTTTTTTGGCTTGGTCTGTAATTTTATCTGATGTAGCCTTTTGGACAATAAGCTCTTTAATGGTCCCTGTCACTGGTAAAACTTCAAATATACCAATTCTTCCCTTATATCCATCAGGACAATCTTTTGATGGCTTAGGTCTATAAAAATCAATTGATAGGAGAGTATCTTTGGCTTTAACGATTTTTTCTTCTTTAAGAATTTGCAAAATTTTCTTCAAATCACAATACTTTCCTAGGCTTTTCAAATCTGAATTTTTAAGTTTATATTTTTCTTTTTCTGAACCAAATTTTCTAACTAATCTTTGTGCCAAAATAACATTTAAAGTAGAAGAAATCAGGAATGGCTCAGCTCCCATGTCAATTAACCTTGGAATTGCTCCTGCTGCCTCTGTTGTATGTAAGGTTGATAAAACCATATGACCTGTTAGCGCAGCATTAATGGCTAACCCTGCCGTTTCTTCGTCACGTATTTCTCCAACCATAATAATATCTGGGTCTTGTCTAACTAAAGATCTTAATCCTGTAGAAAAAGTTAAACCTATCTTTGGATTAACCTGAGTTTGGTTAATTCTCATCATACGATATTCAATAGGATCTTCAACAGTAGAGATATTCACTCCTGGGACATTGAGAATTTCTAACATGCCATATAATGTCGTTGTTTTACCAGAACCTGTTGGGCCCGTAACCAACATCATGCCAACCGGCTTCCTGAGATTATCTTGCACTATTTCTAATGCCATCCCCCTGAAGCCTAGACCCTCTAGAGTATAATTTCTACTGTTTTCAGCTAACAATCTCATAACAATCTTTTCTCCTTCAAAAACTGGCAACACAGAAACTCTAATAGAATACTTGTAGTCATCTGTCTCAACCTTAAACCTTCCATCTTGTGGCAAGCGATGTTCATCTAACTTTAAATTAGAAAGAACCTTAATGCGAGCCACAATACCTAAAGCAGCCATCTTGGGCAGAGTCATTGCATCTCTTAAAATACCATCTATTCTATAGCGCACAATAACTTCTTTCTCTAATGGCTCTATGTGAATGTCTGATGTTCTTTGCAAAATAGCGTGTTTCAAAAGCGTATCTACTATTCTAATAACTGGCAACTCTTCAGCTGCCTTTTTAAGATCTTCTGCTCCCAAATCACTTTGGACGTCTTTTAATGACTTAATGCCTCCAACTTCTTTTTTAATAATACTACCAAATTCAGCTTCTAGTGTTTCTTGATACTGGAGAAGAGCGTTCTTAATGCTCTCTGGGCTAGTAAGTCTGGGAAGGACTTTTAAAGGAGTGGTTTTTTTAATAAACTCTATAGTTCCCAGGTCTTCAGGGTCTAGCATTGCTACCTCTAAATCATTTCCCCTTTTTCTAAAAGCAACAATATTATGACTACGAGCAATGGGTTCGGGAATAATCTTTAAAATTTTAGAATCAATTGATCCTTTTTCTAGGTTTACAAAAGGAATTCCCAATATATAGGCATTCAACTTAATCAATTCCTCTTGTTTTATCTTTTTTTCAGCCACCAAAATATCTCCAATCTTCTTGTTGGTTTTTTCAGCTTTTTCAGATGCTTTATCAATATCTTCCTTGGTGACCAAACCTGCATCAATTAAAAAAGCTTTAAGTTGTTGCGATTCTACTCTCATATTCTATTCTTCAAAAACTTGCTTAATTTTTTCTGTTATTTCTGCTAATGAATAATTGGCTTTTACTAAATATGTTGTTGCTCCTAATTCTAAAACTTTTTCAATATCTCTCATATCTTCTAAATTAGTTAGAATAATCACTGGGATAGACTTTGTTTCTGGATTAGCCTTTAGAGCTTTTAAAACGTCAAAGCCATTCATTTTGGGTAAGATTAAATCAAGCAAAATTAAATTTGGCTTTCCTCTTGTGGCCATTTTTAAACCAATTTCTCCGTCTAGGGCAGAAATAATTACGTATCCCTCTTGAGATAGAGATTCCCCAAGAGTTTTTTGTAAAGACGATTCGTCTTCAATGATAAGAATTTTTTTAGAAGAATTTGAAATTTTTTCCATAGTATTCTATATATTTTTAATTGGTAATGTGAACCAAAAAGTTGAACCTTTATTTTCTTGACTAGAAAAACCCATATGCCCTTTCGCTTTTTTAATAATAGATTTTGCTATATATAATCCTAATCCCGAACCTTGAGTTTGGTATTTCAAAGCATTCTCGGATCTAAAAAATTTTGAAAAAATATACTTATGATCTTCCTGCGATATTCCAGCTCCATTGTCTTTAATTTCAAAATATAAACTATCGTCTTTTCTAATTAGTTTAATGCGGACCAATCCTTCTCCCTTAATATATCTAATAGCGTTATCTATAAGATTACTAACAACCTGTTTTATTTGAAAAGCATCGCCAAACAACTCAGGTAAATCTGGAGCAAAATCAAAATCTATATCAACATGAGAAGCTTTGGCTATAGGAAAAAACTCTTCCACTAAATCGTCTACAATGTTAGACAAAGAAAATGCCTCTTCCTTAAAAAGAAGAGTCTGTGTTTCAATACGAGAAACCATTAACAGGTCGTTAATCAATTCTCTCATTCTGTTTGTATTCTCATGTAAAATCCTAAAATATTCTACTTGCTTTTCTTCAATAGGACCCAATTTGCCCGACCTCAGAAGTTCTGTTGCCCAATTTAAATTAGAAAGAGGAGTTCTGAGTTGATGAGAAACTATGCTAATAAATTCTGATTTCATTTTGTTAGCTTCAGCCAATCTTCCAAAACTCCCCGAAATAGCAAAGTTCATAACCATCAAAATACTACTAAGAATTAGGATAACAAATGCAACTATTCTTGGGTCATCCACATATATGGTTCCAACATAATAACCTGATAGGGCAGTGATTATAACTATCATGCCCATAACTAAAAAAAGGAACTGTGGGCATTGCCAGGTAGAAATACCATATTGCCTACATTCAAAAGTAACATCTAGCTCTTTGGGAATTTTACATTTCATAAATTAACTTTATTTTAATAAATTAACCACTCTAGATGGTAATTTATTCTTTTGGGGGATTAATAAATTATATCATACAGATTGACCTTAAGGAATAAAGATGATATTTTTAAAATTATCACGGGGCATAGTGTAATGGCTAGCACGAGTCCTTTGGGAGGATTTAATCCCAGTTCGAATCTGGGTGCCCCGACAAACAATTCATTAACGCGGGAGTAGTTCAGTGGCTAGAATGTCTCCCTTCCAAGGAGAAGGTCGCGGGTTCGAATCCCGTCTCCCGCTCAAAGAAAAAAACGGCTTTTAAGGCCGTTTTCTTTTACTTAATAAATATCTTTATTTTGCGTACTCAATCACTCTAGATTCTCTAATAACAGTTACCTTAATTTCTCCGGGATATCTTAATTCTTCTTGAATTCTCTTGGCAACCCCTTTGGCTATTCTTTTGGCTTCTAAATCGCTCACTCTTTCTGGTTTAACAAAAATTCTTATCTCTCTTCCTGCCTGAATGGCATAAGCTTTGTCTATTCCATCAAAAGAAGTAGCTATGCTCTCTAGCTCTGCTAATCTCTTTAAATAACCTTCTAGATTATCTTTTCTAGCTCCCGGCCT
>JBDRFX010000004.1:0-2540 GCA_043818355.1 Patescibacteria group bacterium | reverse complement strand
TTGTTAATTTGAAGAAGTTAGAAAATCGCTGAAATTAGCGGTTTTTTGATTTTAGCTATGTTATTATAAATTAATATCAAAAATTAAAATATAGAAAATTTAAATTATGGACAACCAAAGCAAAACAAATCTAGCTCAATCATTAAGGGGAGTTGTTAATGTAAAATGGTTTTTGCTGTTGGGCTTATTTTTCCTAGAGGCGTTTGCTATGTTTGGAAGAAAAAATTTCAAATTAGAATTTAGCCCATTATATTATTTTATTGGTAGCTATATTATTCTGAATATCTTATATTACTATTTTCTTAATATCAAAAAAAATAATTCTGAAACGATTTTAAGAATAATTAAATCTTTACAAGTTATTATTGATCCTTTATTTTTTACTGTCATAGTTTATTACAGTGGTGGAATTTCTAATCATACTCATACCCTTTATTTCATTTCGATTATTATTGCTAGTATTCTTTATGAACCAATTATCGTTATCGCAGATCTATTTTACTGTAGCACGCTTTTTGCTGTAATTGTTTTAGTAGAACATTTTGGTTATCTACCACACATGAATGTTTATCTAAAAAGCGATCTTCATATGCAGGGTGGTTTAGAGTCTACATTATTAGGAATTGCTAATATTATTTTCATTTTATGGATAGTCGGTATTTTATCTCTTTCTTTGGTTAGAATTTTGCGTAGAAGAGAAGAACAATTAATAAGAGAAAAAGATAAGACTAAATCAACAATTGAATCTCTAATAGATGGCTTAATAATGTTTGATCAAAACTTAAGCATTACAATTGTAAACAAAAAGGCAGAAGAAATCTTCAAAATTGAAAGACAAAGTTTCGAAGGCAAGCGCCTATCTTCTGTCAAAAATAAAGCTAATTTAAAACCGTTTTTTGATTTAGTTTTAAAGACAGTTAAAACTAAAAAAGAAATCATTTTAAAAGAAATGATCTTGAAAAGAGATGATGGCAAATCTTTAACAATTCAAACTAGTGTGGTGCCAGTATTAGATAAGTACGGTCAACCATTAGGTATAATGCAAACTTTTCATGATATCTCGCGCGAAAAAGCTATTGATGCAATGAAGTCAGAATTTATTACTATCGCGGCACATCAATTACGTACACCTCTTTCTGGAACTAAATGGATGTTTAATATGATACTTGATGGAAACATGGGTAAAATTTCTAAAAAAGTAGAGAGTGTTCTGAGAAAGGGATCTATTTCAAACGAAAGAATGATTAGTTTGGTTAATGACCTTCTTAATATTAGCAAGATAGAGGAGGGTAAGTTCGGATATGCTTTTAAAGAAGAAAGTTTAGAGGCAACTCTAGATGATGTTGTAGTTGAGATGCTAGAAAATAATTTATTGAGAGAAAAACAGATAGAAATTGTATTAAATAAACCCAAAAATAAATTACCTCTTGTCAAAATAGACAAAAATAGAATTGAGGTAGCATTCCACAACTTAATTGATAATGCAATTAAATATAGCAATTTGAAAACAAAAATTACTATTGATCTTCGGGCTCAAAAAAAAGACATATTAATTAGCGTTAAAGATCAAGGAATGGGCATTCCTGAATCAGAACAATCAAGAATATTTTCCAAGTTTTTTCGAGGAACTAATATTTTCCAAACTGAAACTACGGGTTCTGGCTTGGGTTTATTCATTACTCGTAATATCATCCATGCTCATGGAGGCCAAATTTCTTTTACTTCTAAAGTTGGAGAAGGGACAACCTTTAATATTATGCTTCCTTTTACTAAAAACTTTGTTGTTAAAAAACCCAATCCAGAGTTTCAAGAATTTTTGAAAGATTTTTAATACTCTTGTACAATTAAAATAATATTAATAATATTTATATTATGATCACATTAACATCTATCAGCACACTAATAACTTCTTTATTTTTTTTGATTTCCGGATATAGCGTCTTTTCATCTTGGAAAAAGAATAACAATGATCTTTCAAAGTTTTTTTCAGTGTTTTTGCTTGGTTTTGGATTTCAACAGTTATTCTTTTCTTTGGCAACGGGATATTTTGCCAATAATCCTCTGGCAAGTAATTGGGCTTGGGCTATCGCTCATATTTTCATGTTCACAGCTATCAGTTATTTCCTTCGCTTTCCAATAAGACTAAGATTCCCTAATATGGAAAAATCTGTTTGGAAGGCCACTATCCTTTATTCTATCATTGGTACAATAATTTTATTTTTAAACATTCCCAAAATCAAACCATTTTTATTGGGTAATGGTATTTATAATTGGGAAGTAACTCCTCAAGCTGGAGCAACCATAGGAATCTTCACTACAATTTGTTTATTATTCTCTTTTTTAGTTTTTGCGATGGAGGGAATGAAGGTAAAAGAATCAGCTCTTAGGGCTCGTGCTTGGCTTCTTGCCACTGGCATATTAACATTTTTAATTGGTGGCCCTTTACACAATTTTGTAAAAACTCCATTAATGAGTGCTGTGGCTGACTTCTTAATTATCTTTGGAGCATTTTTGATGGTTTTGGGAGTTTATAGCCGTAA
>JBDRFX010000003.1:0-2857 GCA_043818355.1 Patescibacteria group bacterium | reverse complement strand
TTGCTTCATTTACTATTTCCTGAAGATCATCTTTTGCCCTAAATTTATCATCCTCTCTTATCTCTCCGGCTTTACTCTTTTCCTGTATCTCTGACCAAGCGTCTTCTCTCCAATGTCTTATTGTTTTTCTAGCATCCTCCTGTTTTTCTGAAATAACTCTTTGAAGTTCTTTTCTATAATCTTCATTTAAAGTTGGGAGGTTTATTCTGATTGAATCCTTGTCAACTATTGGATTTGCCCCAACTCCTGTTTTCTCTAGAGCAGAAACTATGCCCTCCACATAAGATTTATCCCAAGGCTGAATAAGAATTTGCTTTGGTTCTGGAATAGAAATAGCAGCTAATTGTTTTAAAGGAAACTTCTCACCAAAACAATCAACCACAACATCTTCTACCAAAGAAGGATTAGCTCTTCCTGTCCTTATATTAGTAAATTCTTTTTCTAAAAAACTAATAACTTTATCTATTTCTGGTTGTATTCTTTTTAATATTTCTTGGTACATAAAGATAAATTAAATTTCTAATTTAGCTCAACCATTAGTGTTTCTAAAAGCAACCTTGAATTAACGTTTGTATTGGATATTAAATAATTAGCTGATTGAATTGAATATAATATATTTTTAGTTTTTTCTAAAGAATAATTTCCTTCTTTTTTACCTAATATTTTAGAAATTAAAACATTTCTGAAATAAGACGCCCATATTTTAAGAATCTCTTTTAGGTCTACCGTATCTTCTGTTAAAGTTTTAACATATTCAAACTTCTGATATAAATCTGATTTAGAAATATTTTCTATTTCTCTAAACTTTTTATCAAAATCTGATTTTTTTTGATTATCTAAAGTTAGATCTAACGCTTGTCCAGGACTACCCAAAGATATATTAAATATTTCTTCTGAAACTATTTCTTTCCCTCCCAAACCCTTTCTCATTTCCTCTACTGCTACTGGATAAAATTTAACTGTCTGAACCCTAGAAATAATAGTAGGCAAAAGACGACTTGGTTCTTCTGATACTAAAATTAATAATGTATTTCCTTTAGGTTCTTCCAGCGTCTTTAAAAGAGAAGATTGAGCTTCTGAATTCATTAAATGAGCTTTATCTATAAGAACTGCTTTAAACGGGGCTGAATAAGGCTTTAAAGATAATCCTCTTATCAATTCTTTTATTTGACCTATCTGTATTTCCTTTCCAGCTGGCTCAATAATTGTAAAATCAGGATGAGTTTTTTTTTCTATATCTTGTCCGAATAAAGAAGAAATCCATTCTGTAGCCACTTTTTTCTTACCTAATTTCTCCTGTCCAGAAAACAAAAAAGCGTGCGAAATATTTCCTGTTTCAGATATCTTTTTCAAAAATTGCCATTGTTTTTTGTGGCCTATAATCATTTTTTTGACATAATGCTCTTTTTGTAAGCTTCCAAATTATCCAAAACTACTCCTGTACCTTTGACAACGCAAAGCAAGGGATCTTCTGCCAAAAAGCTAGGGACTCCAGTTTCTTGCGATATTCTTTCCGCTAGATTTCTTACCAAAGCTCCCCCACCAGACAATATCATCCCTTTGTCAATTATATCAGCTGATAATTCAGGAGGAGTATTTCTTAAGACTAATTTAATAGCCTGGATTATTTCACTAATAATATCATAAGTAGCTTCTGATATTTCATTGGAAGAAATCTTGATGGTTTTTGGTAAACCAGAAATCAAATCTCTTCCTCTAATTTCTAACTTCTTTTCTTCTTTCTCAGGCAAAGCTGTTCCTATCTTAACTTTTATTTCTTCTGCTGTTTGCTCCCCTACGGCCAGATTATATTTCTTTTTAATATAGTCTGATATAGCTACATCCATCTTATCTCCTCCTACTCTCAAAGAATTGCAGGTTACTATTCCACCTAAAGAAATAACAGCTATTTCTGATGTCCCTCCTCCAATATCAACAATCATATTACCAGAACATGAACTAATAGGAATAGAAGCTCCGATAGCAGCCAAAATAGGTTCTTTTGCCAGAAAAGCTTGTTTAGCCCCGGCATTCATTGCGGCTTCTATAACTGCTCTCCTTTCAGTAGAGGTAATTCCGGCTGGCACCCCAATCATCAGTTCAGGTTTAAATATTTTCCAAAAACCAGACACCTTCTCAATAAAGTACTTAAGCATTGCTTGAGTTACTCTGAAATCAGCAATAACCCCGTCTTTCAGCGGTCTGTAAACTTTGATTGTATCAGGAGTACGACCAATCATTTCTTTTGCTTCGTCTCCCACGGCTAAAATCCTGTTTTCATCCAAAGACACAGCAACCACAGAAGGTTCCTGTAAAACCACCCCTTTTTTCGGGACAAAAACCAAAGAATTAGCGGTACCTAAATCTATACCAATTTTTCTTACCATAATAGCTTTATTCTATATTAATTATTTCTTTTTGACAAATAAAAATGCCCGGCTAATACGATGATCAGCTGGGCACTATGTCTCCAAAGATTTGTGTTTAGTTTTTCAGAAAGTGCTTGGTAAACTTCTATCTCAAGAATACCTAAATCCATTACTTGTACCCTCCATAATTCTTCGAGGTTCTTAAAATGATCGAGAGCATCAGCTGCTGTTATATATTTTGCTTCTGATGTTTAAAAAGCAATTTTTTGGCTTCCTCGATGAGAATAAATGCTACTAGCAATTGGTCCTATCAATGTTAATGGACATTCGCACTTTAAAAGAACTAGTACCGCCTCTTGTGTCCCGGTAATATGATGGTCTTTTTGACCATATTTTGCTGCCCCAAGATCATGGAGTAATCCCCCAGCTTCAGCAATAAACTGATTAGATCCCATTTTTTCAGCAAAATCTTTTGCAAATTTTGATAC
>JBDRFX010000002.1:0-2545 GCA_043818355.1 Patescibacteria group bacterium | reverse complement strand
CATGAGCTTAATTCTAAGCATATTTGGGATTATAGGCTCTTTTTATCAAGAAAATACCTTCATAAAGGAAAAACTCTTGCTAAGATAACTCAGAATTACTATTTAATCGCTCTTAGAGCCCTTCTGGGCTATTTTGTGGCTAAAGATATAATATCAATGGCACCTGATAAAATACAGCTTCCTAGGGACGCTAAGAAGGGAAAAACTGTAAAGTTTTTAAACCTAGAGCAAATTAAGAAACTTTTAGCTGCTCCAAAGATGAGAAATAACTCTGGACTAAGAGATAGGGCTATTTTAGAATCTTTATTCTCTACTGGTTTAAGAGTTGCTGAATTAGTTTCTTTGAATCGCGAGCAGTTTGCTAATATAGAAAAAAAGAAAGATTTTGAATTGGGTGTTATTGGTAAAGGAAAAAGACCTCGTACAGTCTATTTCTCTGAAAGAGCCCTAGAATGGATTAAGAGGTATCTGGATACCCGTAAAGACAAAGAAAAGCCTCTTTTTATCAATTATAGGTCTCGGACGGATGCTGTTTCTAGACTGACTCCCCGATCCATGCAAAGAATAATTAAAAAGTATTCCATACTAGCTGGAATACCTACTTCTACAACGCCACATACTTTAAGACATTCCTATGCAACTGATTTATTAGAACAAGGAGTTGATTTAAGAACTATACAAGAATTTTTGGGTCATAAAAATATTGTAACAACTCAAGTATATACTCACGTGACCAATAAAAGACTTAGAGATGTACATCGCAAGTATCATTCTGGAAAGAATTTAGAATGAAAAACCACTAGCCTACCCTAGTGGTTTTGTGTTATCTATTAAATGTCGCACAATATTTTAGATAAACTAAGTCTATTCGAGGTGCCCCATAACTTTATCTTTAAGATCATCAGTAACCCAAAAAAACTTTTTGTCTTTTTTCCATTGAATTATTGAATCTCTCATTGAGAGTGGTAGAATTTTTTCAGAAGAAAGTTCTTCAAAATTTAGAAAAACAACTTTTAGATTTGATTCATTACTTTTGTCTTGAATCTTCTCTGCTTCAATATAAAAAATAAAATTAACTTCATGATGTTTTTCATTAGAAATGTCGATATAAATATTATCTATAGTTCCAATTAGTTTATAATCTTTAATTTCTAAAATTAATTCTTCTTTTAATTCCCTAATTAATGTTTCTGTAAGTTGTTCGCCAAATTCAACGTGACCACCCGGAAAATGATAATAGTTTTTGCCTTCTTGTTGCAATACTAAAATTTTATCATCTTTAAAAATTATTCCGCGAACTCTAATTTCAATTTGATTTAAATATTTATTCATTTTTTTATTATTTTATCCTACCAAAAAATTATCTTTTTGGCGATTTTTGTCAGATTTATATTAAAGCGTCGTACAGCATGTATTATGCGACGAAAAAAACCACTAGTTCTCTACTCTAGTGGTTTTGTATTAGCTATTAGGTATAATCTAAGAACGAATATTAAACTTAAAGCCTTCTATTTCTTCTAAAAAAGATAATGTTTCTTTGACAGAAAGATTGTTGGTATTTTTTAAAATTAATCTCTCTCCACGCTTCAATAAGAGAGGTCTTAAAAATTCATCTGCCCAAGATGGAGAAAGAGAATCTACTCCATTAAAATCTATCTCTATGTTTTCTTTTTCAGAAATTTCGCGCAAACTTGGCTGAAATGCAAGAAAAGCTTCTTTACCAAACTGTCTTGAAGTTAAAATGGTCCCAAATTTTTTAAGACTTAATTCCATATATTTAAAATTAAAATTCTTTTTTTCTTAAAACGTTATGTTTGCTAAACATCCTACTATGTTATTTTTAGCTTTATCAACTTTTAAGTCAACTCCTTTCTTCAGATTAATCTTAGCATCTCCTGTTTGAAAAAAAAGTTTCATCTTACTATTTGCTATTGATCTCTTTACAAATTTCAATCCATTTCCTCTATGTTCTGGCGCGCGTCCAGAAATAATTTCTGTAAAGGCGGTTTTTAATGCTTGTTCATGATTGCGTAAACTTGGTTTTGCCTTCCTGAGTGTTTTAAGAATACCTTGTCCCCTATCAGCCAAAACAATGTTTCTTCTTTTTAAATCATAACTAAAGAAAATTCCTGCGATGTCTTGCCAATTGCCTAGATTATGATCAAAAGAATTGTTTCCAATTTGTCCAACCACAGATAACAAAATTGATATAAAGTCTGATGTTCTATTGTTTTCTCTCAAATCCCTTTCTAATCTTAAAAGGCGAGACTGAAAAACAAAACTATCTGAACAAAAATAACGAGGAAGAGGTTCAAATCCTTTTTCATTCTTTGCCCAATGTTTTGCTATCTTAAATTTATCTAATTTTTCTGAAAATGTTTCGATATCAGAAATCATATAACGACGATGTTCTTTTTTGTCTTTCCTAAAAGCCAAAAGAGAGCCGTTTTTATCCCATCTTCTTAGGGTAGCCACTGAATAGCCTAAGCTGTCAGCAACTTCTGTAATTGTTATTAATTTATTCATAAATGTATACAAAATTAAA
>JBDRFX010000001.1:0-14430 GCA_043818355.1 Patescibacteria group bacterium | reverse complement strand
AAACAAAAAACGCTTCTTGCGAAATGTTCTTTGTTATTCAAGTAGATAATAAGCCGAATTCTGTTTCCGCTAAAAGCGGAATGGTAATCATCTATCTTGTTTCGTAATTACTTACGAAATCTTGCGAACCACTTTTTCACTTAGACAAATCCGGAGATTGTCCAAATGTTTGTTCTTGCACTCAGTAAGGATTTGGCCGTTTCACCCCTAATATTACTATTAAGGCTAACCCAGTAAACTGGGTTCCTCTGTCCTTTCGGACTTCGGCGTCTCTGCTCGCACCTCTCGCTTTACAGCGGACGGTTGTTAACCGCTACCTTTTTAACCCACTCTCTACGCAGTACATTCTGTGTTGCAAATAATAACTAAAAAATATAACTTGATTTACTTTTGACTTAAATATACGGCATAGAGAGTGGGTGAGTGTTCGGACTTTCCTCCCCATTGAATAAATTCAATAAGGTAATTACCTAATCTACTTGAACAACTAAGATTATATCAGTAAATTAATAAAAGTCAAGTATTCCTTCCTAAAAGCGAAAAGCAGCCCCATAAATAGAGTGGGCTGCCTTTCTTGATCCCCCCTTTTAGGAAAGAAATTTCTTTCTTTCCTTTTCTGAATTAATGAATTTATTCCTTAACTCAGAAAAAATGGAGGAACAAATTTTATCGTGGATCTACTGGAACATGCAAATTCAATCCTTTTGGAATCATTCGTGCTTTCTTTTTGTTGATAACAACAATATTGGGTTGTTGTTCATCTCTGCTCTTGATTCTTGTATATGTTATTCCGTTTGGCCCTATTGTTTTTTTGTACCAATCCAAGATCTACTCTCTCCACAATTTTTATTGTGATTACATTATACTATGCATAATAAAATTTGTCAAGCGATTCCACTATAATAAAGTCTGTTTTCTAGTCTGACCATCCATGGCTTCGTTTGCCAAAGCATCTGCTTCCATATTCTTCTCTCTAGAAATTGTCTTGAAACTAACATTTTTAAAGTTAATTTTCAAGTTCCAAACACCAAAAAACAATTTTTGTATCTTTTCGTCTATTACTTTGTATTCTCCACTCAACTGTTTAACTAATAATTCTGAGTCACAACGAAATTCAATTTCTGTTATTTTGGCTTTTTCTTTGCCGAACAAAGCTTTAAATTTCTTCAAAGCAAAAATAACCGCTCCATATTCTGCTTCATTATTGGTAAGTTTGTCTCCCAAAAGATGAGAATATTTTTTAATAGTCTCCCCTTTCTCATTTTTATATACTACACCTATGCCAGCAATTCCAGGATTACCCCTAGAACCACCATCTGTATAAATTATTATTTTCATTTTTTAAAATATGTAATTAAGCAATTTTTAAATTCTTCTAAATTTTCATTCTTTAATCTAAATCCAGCAGCTGAAGGATGTCCTCCATAAGTTTCTAATAATTCATTACAAGAAGTCATTGCTTTGACTGCGTCTAACCCCAGAGGCACCCTAACGCTCCCTGGGCTCTCTTTATCAAGTCTTTTGTGTAGGAACACTGGTTTACCATAAAAGTTACAGAGCCTGGATGCTGAGGGCCCTAATAAAACTAAAGGCCAACTTGGATCCCCCTCAAATATAACCTCACTAAATTCATCTGTTCTTTCTTCAACCTCCCTGACTATTCTATCAATTTCTTCTCTTTTCTCTTCTTGTTTTTCAATTAATTTTTTAGCTCTCAATAGAGCTTTTTTTTCATCTTTTTCAATCAAAAGCAAATATGCTTCATTGAGATGATTCTTTGTTTCTCCAGCATTTAAAACTGAAACTATTTTTTCTTTAACTTCTTGTATATCCCAATTCTTGAAATCAGTTAAATCTATTAATGCCAACAATCCTAGTCTTTTAGTAAAATTCAAAGCCAACATTCCCTCTCTAATAATCACTTCGTTCTCATCTTCCATGAGCATCATATCAGCTATGGTAGAGAGGGACGCTAATTCTAAAAATTTATTAACATTCATTTCTTGACCAGCAATAGAAAATAACATCTGAGATAATTTATAGGCTAAACCAGCTGCAGCAAATTCCTTAAAAGGAAACTCATCATCCTCTTGCTTTGGATCAACAATAATTTCTACATTAGGAACTTCAGATAAAACCTTATGATGATCAATGATAACAACTTCAAAGCCCATTTTTTTAGCTATTTCAGCCTCTTTAACATTACCTATACCACAATCAATGGTAATCAATAATCCTGGAGCATGTTTTTTAAGATACCTTAAAGCAGACTCATTCATGCCGTATCCCTCTATTTCTCTATTGGGAAAATATATTTCAACAGGTTTTAGTCCCAAGTCTTCCAAAGTTTCTTTTAAAATAATAACTGATCCAACACCATCTGGATCAGAGTCACCAAAAACAATAACTTTTTCTTTCTTTTCTACGGCTTCAAGAATTCTTTCAGCAGCTTTTCTTAAATTTTTAATTTCAATAGTCATGACAAAGCTTTAATTCCAGGCATTTCTCCTCCTGATAAGAAATTCAACATAGCTGAACCTCCTGACATAATATGATCAAACTTTGAAGCCCAACCAACGCTATTAATAAATTCTAGTGTTTCGCCTCCTCCAATAATAGAAACTGCCTTGCTTTCAATAATTGTTTTAGCTATTTCCCCTGATCCATAAAGATATTTCTCTTCTTCAAATTTTCCTAAAGGACCAGCCCAAAAAACAGTCGCAGCTGTCATAATCTTTTCTTTAAAAACTTTAATTGATTCAGGTCCAATGTCATATGTATCAATGTTATCTGGAGCTAAAATAATCTTATTTGGATACTTAAAAGTAATCTTCTTTTCTCTAGCTTCTCTTTCTACTAAGCCACCAATTAAAATCCAATCTGCTATTTCAGAAATACTATCAATGAATTGCATTTTAGATTCTATTTTCTTGCCTCCGATAATACATACCAAAGGTTTTTGGGGGTTTTGCAAAAGATCATTTAAAACATTCATTTCTTTTTCTAATAACAAGCCTGCTCCAGAATCAATAAACTTTGTTATCTTGTCTACAGAAGCATGAGCTCTATGAGAAACAGAAAAAGCGTCATTAATATATATATCTCCAAGGTGAGCTAATTTTTTGGCAAACTCTTCATCATTTTCTTCTTCTCCCTTATGAAATCTTAAGTTTTCCAAAAGAGTTATATCTCCCTTAATTTCTCCGTCTAAAGAGTCTATAAAATCAACTTGGCAATCCAATAACTCTCCAAGCCTTAAGGCAATAGGCCTTAAGCTATATTTTAAATCGATCTTCCCTCTTGGGCGTCCCAAATGACTCATTAAAATAATTTGGGCTTTCTTTTCTTTGAAATATTCAATGGTGGGCAAAGATAATTCTATTCTAAAATCATCTAAAATCTCTCCTTCTTCAGAAAGGGGAACATTGAAATCAGTCCTAATTAATATTTTTTTATTAGTAACATCAAAATCTCTAACGGTCTTCATTTTTTTGTTCTTTGTTTCTAATTTTTTTTAAAGATTCTTCTAATATACTTTTAAGCTCTCCGATATCTACCCTCTTTCTCTCTGTTTTTTCTTTTTGAACTAGTGGTTTTTTTTCAGCCGTAATGTCTTGTTGAATAACAGATTCTAAAGAATTCTTCTTCTCTGGTTGTGACTCTGTTTTTACTGTTTCTTCTGGAGCTTTTTTCTTTTTCAAGCACACCTTACAATAAATAGGTCTTTTTCCATCTGGTGGAAAAATAACCTTAGTTTGCTTTCCACACACAGAACATTGAGCGTCATATAAGGGAGACTTTCTTTGATTCCCACGAGAATAATCGCCTTCTTTAACTATTGGTGCGGCATTCTCTTCAAGATTTTGTATCCAACGATACATTTTTTCTTCTATAATAGATTTTTCAGTTCCGTATCTGTCTCTAGAGTTTTTAATAATCTTTTCTCTATTAGATTTTCTTAATTTAGGAAAAGGCACTAAAGTTCTAGCAGAGAATGGATTAGAGGCTAAGCCATCTATCATAAGCTTTAAATAAATATTATATTTCCCTAAATTAACTAGGTCTGTAGCAAATATGTCAGGAGCAAATTCTTTCTCCAAGAAATCAGCATCTTCTGCTCCTATTCTAAAACTGATTAGAGTTCCCACATTGCCAAAAACAGCATCTCTAACAGAGTCCTCCATTTGAGCAATATATTGATGTCCCAAAACTAAAGATAATCTATACTTTCTAGCTTCAGATAAAATATTAGCAAAACTCTCTGTAGCAAAATTCTGGAACTCATCTACAAACAAGAAAAAGTCTTGACGATTCTCTTCGGGAATATCTACTCTGGACATTGCAGCCAACTGCAATTTAGTAATTAACAAGGCTCCCAATAAAAGAGAATTGTCCTCCCCTATTCTTCCTTTTGATAAATTAATAATTAAAATCTTCTTTTCATCCATTGCCTTTCTAATGTTGATCGTGGATTTAATTTGCCCAACAATATTTCTTACCAATGGATTGGAAATAAATTGACCCACTTTATTCTGTATGGCAGCTGTAGCTTCAACCTCATATCTTTGAGTATATCTGGCAAATTCTTGAGTCCAAAAAGCCTTCACAACAGGATCTGAAATCTGGTCTACAACCTTAGCTCTATAATTTTCATCAGACAACATTCTGTTAATACCCAAAAGAGTGGCTCCTGGATATTCAAGTAAAGCTAAAATACAGTTATTCAAAATATATTCCATTCTGGCAGACCATACATCTGGCCAAATCTTTTTGAATACGCCCATTAAACCAGAGGCAACTAAATGTCTATGCTCATTACTAACCTGCTCCATCACATTAAAGGCAATGGGATAATCTAAGTCAGCTGGATTGAAGTAGATCACATCATTAATTCTTTCTGAGGGTATATGATCTAATAAGCCTTCTGCTGCCTCTCCGTGGGGATCAATAAAACCAATTCCATGCCCATTTTTAATATCTTGAATAGCCATGTTTTCTAACATAGCTGTTTTTCCCATACCTGTTTTTCCAATAGCATAAACATGACGACGTCTATCATCAACTTTAATTCCAAAACTCTTCTTCGCATTACGAAAAGTTGTTTCTCCAAAAAAATTAATATCAAGATTTTCCATTGGGATTATATAAAAACTACTTCTCTTCTTCTTTTACTTTTCCTTGATCGGTTGGTAGCCCAACAGGAGGACCAGCTTTCTTAGAATCAATAGGAAGAACTGCTGGTGCAATAACAGAGGAAATCTTAGCTGGGTAATGATAGATCGTAGCCAGTTCTTCAACATTAAAAGATGCTGTTCCTCTTATTCCAGGAGTTCTAGAAACTAATCCTTTTTCAAACATTGGTTCTCCATCCATGTTTCTAGGGAATATAGAAGGAAGACGTCTAACATAGTTTCTGAAATTCTTTCTTTTTCTTAAGTACATTCTACGACTAGCATTCCAATAATGAATTCTTGTTCTAGTAGACCCCCAAAAAACAAGGGAATTCCAGCTTGGATGATCAAAGTGTTTAAAATAAGACCTAATAATTTTATAGTTGCCTTTAAAGAATGGCTTATCTCTTTTATATAAATAAACAATCCTCATCCAAGTTTTAAATTTCTGCTTAGAAATCTTTCTTTCAATTGCCATAATGGTAGCTTTTTCTCCTGAAGTCAATCTTAATTCTGGAGCTGACAACCAATCATTAGCAGCAACTTCTTCTTTTTCTTCTTTCTTGCCAAAAATGAGCTCGTTAATAGCTTCTATAAAAACTGACTGTTTCTTTTCTTTTTTTTCTTCTGGCCTTTGGGCTATCTTATTAATCAAAGCTTTTCCTTCTGACATTAGGTCATACGTAGCGTTCCCCGGCAAAACAGGGGCTGTAACCATTTGAAACCAAAGTTGTTCGTCCGGATTAAGTCTAGACATACTTTCTAGCATAGAGTCGATTGGATCAATCCTAATGTCATCCGCGGCTCCTGCTTCTGGCTTTTCGTCAAAGAATATTGGATAGGTTTTAATGGGTCTGGCTTGTTCATTAACCACAGTATAGTCTTCTGAATAAAGATCCCATTCGGCATTAGGAACATCTTGTGGAACTTTTTGAGTATAATCTTCGGCTAAAGAAATTTCGATTTCAGGGAAATGCGAATAAAGTGTGTCTTCAATCAATCCCCTTTGAGGCTCTAAACATCTAACATAAAAATGGATTTTTCCTCCGATGGCAGCGATCTCCCAAGACAACCAGAAGGGACCTCCTCTTAACTCTCCATCGCACCATTCTTCTCTCCAGTTTGGGTCATCATGTATGCCAAAAAGAATGTTATAAACATCTTCCATGGCTTTAAAGGTATTCAGAATCTCTCTTGGCGGAACGACTTTCAATAAGATCCATTTATTTGACGGATACCACATTTCCCAGTCAATCCAGTATTTATAAAAAAATCTATAAGGAAAAAATAAAATAATTGGGGGAAAGACCCACCACCATACTCTTAAAAAAGACCAGAAAACTGGCCAGAAACTTAAGTCATATATAAAGTTTAAAATATTTTCAAATATCATAGGAGACAATTAAAGAATCTGGGGCAAATATTTATAGAATTCAACAAGGATTGTGATAAGAAGAATAATAAAAAAAAGTCTTAAAAAGAATTTGAAAGAAAAAAGCATGCTTACTAAAAAACCAACTGTTTTGTTTTTATTAGGATGAGCCCCTTCAGACCAAACAGATCCCATATAAAACAAAGCTACAAAGAAAAGAACTGTAGCTACAAATAAAACATTAATGCCAATAGAAATAATTTCAAGCATCTCTTAATTGATACTTTCCTCCAGTATCTTTTGAAAAGTGATCCTTATTACTTAAGTTTAACAAAATTGTGTTTTCTTTAACAAGTCTTTTCTCCAAAACTCTACCCAAAACTTCGTCTTTAGATAGGGAGGTTTTTGATTCTTTTAAAATACTAAAAATTACATCTTTAACTGTTCCTGGTTGATAACCCCATTCAGACAGAGCATATATTCCCCTACCAACCAAAACAAATCTAGGATCTCTGATTAATTCATTGTGAACGGTTTGAACTAAAGCTTTTTCTCCAATCAGGCTAGCTACTTCACTAAAATGCAATGGTTTTATTAATCTCTTGAAAACCAAATATGCTTTATCTTTTACTCCTCTAGGATTAATTTCTGGCCAATCGCTTAACCCGTATCTTCCTTCTGGTCCTTTCTCTATAACCTTAGAAATTTCTAAATATGAAATTAGTACTTTGGGTTTAATATTAAGTTTTTCTGCGCAATCCTTAATATCCATGGTTTGTTTAGAATCTTTTAATTCTTTAGTTAAGATATTAATATTTTTCTTTGCCAATTCAAAATAACTATTATCAATTGTCCAAAAAGTATAAAAATTATTATTAGCTGAATGCTTCTTAAGCTCTTTGGACAAATTCAATAAAAGCAAAGCTTGAGGCTGAAATTGATTACCTCCCAATTCTTTAATTAAAATATCCTCTCTTCTCAACCCTCCGAAATTTTTAAGAAAATCTTTGAGATGTTTAAATACCTCATGGTTTTTTCCTAACTTTTTTGTCATTTTAGATAAACCGTCAGATTCTATTTGACGAACTCTTTCTCTTGTTATCCCATAATCTCTGCCAATGGCCTCTAAAGTTTCAACTCCGACCAAACCAAAGCGCCTCTCAATAATATTTTTGGTTCTTTCTGGGAGTTCATTTAAAGGTTTTACACAAATTGTTTGATAATTAAATTTCATTTTTCTGATTATTTTAGTGACTGAGAGATTATATTATTGAAACATTTTTTACAAAATATGTCAATAACTATCTTTTAAAAACTCTCCTGTCAAGAGATAAAATTAGGGTTTCAAAAACTGTTAACCAAATTGCTACAGTAAAAAACATTCCCAATAAAAAGAAACTAGAAAAATCTTTAATCGCACCCGAAATAAAGAAAAAGAAAATACAAAATAAAGCTAACAACATAATATTAATCTTTTTCATTTTCTTTTTGCCATTAAAGAGTCCTTCTTCGGAGGCTATGCCAAAACTTTTTCCGATTTTTAATTCTTTTTTAATTGCTCTCAAAATCAATATTTGATTCAAAAGGCTAATTAAAAAAGACAAACTAAAACCTAATACAGAGGCATAAGTTATACTGGCCTCACTAAGTTTTGCAAAAAGTAAAACTAATAAACAATTTAAAATTAATAAAACAAAACCAATAAGTCCTTGAATGTTATAGTTAATAATCAAAATCCAAAAAATCGCTAAAATCATAAAAGAACTAACCTTTATAAAATTATAATTATTAAGCTGAGCTTGACTCTTAGCTAGGCTCTGTTCTGAAAGTAAGTCTAATGATGGAGAAACCGAAGAAGCCTTAACAATCTGTGTTAATTCTTTGGCTATTTCTAGACTAAGATTTAATTGAATTTGCACATTGCCTCCTGAAATGGTGTCTTGTACATTAAGTGGAAAAAGTGGCACACCATCAACGTAAAGACCTATTTGTTTACCAATATTTCTAGAAGTAATGTTTTCAAGCATTTTTTCTCCCGCTTCATTAAATTGAAAAATCATTAAAGGCTTTGATCTGTTATTTTGATCAATGCCCAAAAAAACATTATTTAAAGATTCACCCGTTAAATCAGTAGCAATAAAATTATCTGACTCGTCTTTTTCTCTAAAATCTAGCGTAGGAACCATTTTAACTATCTCTTTAATCATTCCTACGTCTTCGTCTTCATTCATTTCTACTATCAATTTGCCATTCTCTATCTTAATATAAGCATCTCTTCCATACATTTTCATCCTTTGGTCTAAAATTGATTGCAAACCCAATAATACTTCTGGAATGTTATCTTCTTCTTTGCTGACCTTATAGGTTAATTTTTCGCCACCAACAAAATCCCATCCTAAACTAAACTGTCTGTCAGCTAAATTAACACTAAAAGATTCTATTTTTTCTTCTATGTTTCTTGTTTGTTTAAGAAAATAACTTGGCCAAGCCAAGCTTTCTAAAAACAATACCGATAGAAGAAAAACAATGGTGATAATATATTTTTTATTTTTAGACATATTCAACAGTTTAAAATTTGAATTTATTTAAATTCAAATTAGAATAATACAATAATAAGGTTATATATGATTTAATATTCTATCTCCTTTCAATTAAAAAATCAAATGATATTTTTTTAAAAAACATCTAAGACAAAAGGGCAGAAACAATGCCAATTAAAAATATTCCGTCAAACACTCCGGCGCCTCCAATAGATAAAAATCCTGGGCTCAATCTTTCAATTTTTTTTAAATTAAGTAAATCCGCTCCAATCAATGTACCCAATGTTCCAATAACAAAGGCTGCCATTGAAGCAGATTTCGGAACAAAAACTAAGGCAAAAAATGCTGCCCAGAATGGTGGAGCAAGTGTTGGCACCATAATTCCTTTACCAGGGATTACTCTAGACATATATTTTAAAATTAAAGACATCAAAGCAATGGATATAAAGATTGGCTTTAACGCAATCCCTTGATTATAAGCTTTAAATAAAAACCATAAAGAAAGTAGAATAGGAATAACAGCTCCCCCAACATTAATGGCTATACAATGTACGCTCAGCACTGGTTTTTTAAAAAGATTTAAAAAACCTCTTTTCTCTCTATAGAATAATTGCCTTTTTGTGATTGGAATATTGATATAAGAACCAACTAAAATCATGAAAAGCAAGATTGTTGTCGTTTCGGGAGAAATGCCTAAGCTTTCAAATCCTAAAGTAATAATCTTAAAATAACCCATAAAAAATAAAATGGGTAAAAGAAACAAAAATCCAAGGAAGGTTATTAAAATTGTAGGAATAAATATCATAATTTTATCCAAACTTTGGCCAACAACATTTTTTGTACTTTTTACCAGAACCACAAGGACAAGGGTCATTCCTCCCAACACTCTTTACAACATTAATCTTTTCTTCCCTAAAAGGAAAAACGCTTTTTTCTTTGGGCTCAATCTTAATTTGAGCTTTTAAAATTGTATTAATGAGACCTGTCTCTGCCATATCTAATAAACTACTAAAGGCCTTGTGACCCTCTCTCTTGTATTCAACTAGAGGATCTAGTTTGCCGTAAGCTCTTAACTTTACAGAATCTCTTATATAATCCATATTTTCTAAATGTTCTATCCATAAGGTATCAATTATTTTAAGGAAAATCATCTTTTCAATCTTTTTCATGTTCTCTTCTCCCACTTCTTTTTCTCTAAGATAATATTCCTCTTTGTTTCCATTATGTCTTTCAATAATTTCCAAAATATTATCTCTTAATCCCCCACTATCAAATTGACTCAAAATCTCATTTCTTTTTTTATAGATAACCTCTCTGTGTTTATTCAAAACATTATCGTATTCTAATAGTCTTTTTCTTAAATCAAAGTTAAATCCCTCTATCTTAGCCTGACTAGCCTCTACTACCTTAGAAATAATGCCGGCATCAATAGGTTCGTCATCCGGAATCTTTAACATAGACATTAAAGACTGTACTTTTTCCCCTCCAAATATTCTCATTAAGTCATCCTCTAAAGAAAGATAAAATTGTGAAGAACCAGGGTCACCCTGTCTTCCCGATCTTCCTCTTAGCTGATTATCAATTCTTCTGGCTTCATGCCTCTCTGTTCCAATAACATGCAATCCTCCTAATTCTTTAATTTTTTCAGCTTCCTCTAGATTCTGAGGATTTCCTCCCAAAACAATGTCCACCCCTCTACCTGCCATATTAGTAGCAACAGTAACCGCCCCAAGCTTTCCAGCTTGAGCAATAATTTCACCTTCTTGTTTATGATTCTTGGCATTTAAAACTTGATGGATAATTCCCTCTCTCTGCAACATTTGAGAGAATTTTTCATTAGCTGTAACTGACCTTGTTCCAATCAAGATTGGCTGTCCTTTTCCATGCCTTTCTTTAATCTCTTGGATTAAAACAGCATCTTTACCCTTTTTATTCTTAAAAACTACGTCTTTTAATGCCTTTCTAATTAATGGCTTATTAGTTGGTATGGCAATAACGTCTAATCCATAAACTTGATCAAGCTCTTCAGCTGAACTTAAAGCAGTACCAGTCATACCAGATAATTTTTTATATAAGTTAAAAAAATTCTGAAAAGTAATAGATGCTAAAGTCAAAGATTCTGCCTGAACTGCTACTCCCTCTTTAGCTTCAACTGCTTGATGAAGTCCCTTAGACCATCTTCTTCCTGGCATTAATCTCCCAGTAAACTCATCTACTATAATAATCTCTCCATTCTTTACTACATAGTCTTTATCCTTTTTAAATAGATTTTCAGCCTTTAATGCTTGTTCTAAATAATGAAGATACTTTATTCCTTTATCTTCATATATATTATCCATTTTCAAAATACCTTCTATTTTTTTGACTCCATCTTCTGTTAAAACAACACTTCTTAGTTTTTCATCTACTTCAAAATCTGTTTCATTTTTTAATTGAGGAATTATTTGAGCGAACTCTCTATACCATTTTGAACTATCTTCGTCAGGAGAAGAAATAATTAAAGGAGTCCTAGCTTCATCAATTAAAACAGAATCTACTTCATCAATTATACAAAAATTAAAATCTCTCTGAACCTTGCCAGCTAAGTCTTGTACCATGTTATCTCTCAAGTAATCAAAACCGAATTCGTTATTAGTACCATAGGTAATGTCAGCTGCATATGCTTCTCTTCTTGTCACTGGTCTCAAAAAATCTTCAATAATATAGAAACTACCCAGCTCATCTCTCATTTCTTCTTTTTCTTCGTCTAGCTTCTTATAATCTGGATCATAGATAAAAGATTGTTCATGATTAATACAACCTATGGTGAATCCTAGAGCAACATATATTTGGCCCATCCAAATAGCATCTCTTCTAGCCAGATAATCATTAACCGTAATCAAATGACATCCTTTTCCCTCTAAAGCATGTAAATAAATTGGCAAGGTAGCAGCTAGAGTTTTACCTTCTCCTGTTTTCATTTCAGCTATTTTTCCCTCAGCCAAAACAATTCCTCCTATTAACTGAGAATTATAATGTCTTTGATTTAGGGTTCTTTTTGACGCCTCTCTAACCAAAGCAAAGGCTTCTGGCAAAAGCTCTTTTAAGGTTTCTTTGTGGAGTCTCTCTTTAAGTTCAATAGTTTTCTTTTTTAAATCTTCATCAGAAAAAGATTCAAAACCTTTTTCCAAATCATTAATTTTATCAACTATTGGATTAAGCTTTTTGAGATACTTTTCATTTGCCGAACCAAAAATTTTAGTTAAAACCGACATATTGAATTTCTTCTTCTAAATTAATTTTGAATTTTTCTTTGACTGTCTCTTTAATAAGTTCTATCAATTTTACTACATCTTTTGCTTTTCCACCCCCCAAATTAACAATAAAATTAGCATGTTTTTCCGAAACTTGAACGTTTCCTATTTTCTTCCCCCTTAATCCTGCCTGATCAATTATTCTACCTGCCGAATCATTTTTAGGATTTTTAAAAATAGAACCAGCTGAAGGAAACATCAATGGTTGTCTTTCTCTTCTATAATCCAAATATTCTCTCATTTTTTCTTCAATTTCTTCCTGCTTTCCTTTATATAATTTCATCAAAACAGATAAAATAATATAATGCGAATTATTTTTAAAAATACTACTCCTATAATCAAATTCGCAAAGCTTACCAGAAAACTTTTTAATTTTTCCCTTTTTAACATCAAAAAATTCTACTTCCTCAATTAAATCTTTCATTGATCTACCAAATGCACCCGCATTGCCACAAACAGCTCCACCAACGGTTCCTGGGATACCAGATGCCCATTCTAACCCAGAATACTTATTTCTAGCAGCGCTAGTCACCAAAGAGGCCAAAGACAAGCCTGCTTCAACTCTTACTCTAGAATTTTTAAGAAATTCTGTGTCAAAAAACTTTAAACTGATAACCAAACCCTTAAAGCCTGCGTCTGATACTAAAATATTACTTCCTCCGCCCAAAACAAAAAAAGCCATATTTTTTACTCTGGCTTCTAGGATTGTTCCTATCAATTCTTCTTTCGTTTCTGCTTCAAAAAAATATTCTGCCTTACCCCCTATTCTAAAGGTAGTAAATTCTTTTAAAGAAACTCCTTTTTGAACTCTTTTAATATCCATAAAAATTAGAAACCTCTAGAGGTGAGCTGGAGAAAATTGACTCCAATTCCAAAGGATTTTAGTGAGTGTAGTTCTCCAGCTCAATTCTTATTCTACAATAAAATAGCTTAAAATAAAAGCTTTTTCTTCATAAAAAAACAACAGGCTTCGCTTAAGAGAAGTCTGTTGTCTACCTTTTAGAATTAAGAGTCTATTTTAGTAATTTCTACTTCGGTAAAATGCTGACGATGGAAAATCGGATAAACTCGGTTTATCCGATTTTCAGAACTCGGTTTATCCGATTTTCAGAACCTTGTTTTCTCACTTTGCTCGAAAATAAATTATCCTTTATTTAATTCAAAAACAGTCATTACGGCTGTTTTTGATTGATCTCTTCCTCCTTTTTCCAACCAACAATTAAATATTATTAGCTCGAAAAAAGAGAGGGGAAGAAGATTTAATGGCCACCTATTTGAACTATTTGTTCATTAAGCTTTATGCGTCCTGAAATTACTGCGTCTCTGGCTCCGAGCATCTTTGCCAGATCTCGGAAGTTTACATCCCACCACGCCGGAAGGTATATCCCATTGTAGCGGGAAGAGTGCATATCGTATAGCAGTCCGATGTTTTTGACCAACCACCATATAAAGCTTAACTTCTTTTTTATTTCCATTTTTACATCACTCGAGCTGGCCACCAAAATTTGATGAGCAATTAGAGTGATGCAAATTCTTCTTTCTTCCCCATTTTTATTTAAAGAACTATTTTGTACCCACATTATACACCTAAACAAAGAATTTGTCAATCCCACCATCGATAGATTAACTTATCGTTATTGGGATGTGATTTTAGTAATTTCTACTTCGGTGAAATGCTGACGATGGCTTTTCTTGGTTTTATGCCTGGTTTTTGATTTATACCTGAAAACAATCTTCTTTTTAGTTCTGTCTTGTTTAAGCACCTTTCCAATAACCTTTGCTCCTTTAATAAAAGGAGTGCCAATTTCAATCTTTTTATTCTTCTCTAACAATAAAACATCGGAAAAAGTTACTTCTTTTCCTTGTTCTGCGTCTAATTTCTCAATTTTTATTTTCTTTCCCGGACTGACAATATATTGTTTTCCTCCGGTTTTGATTACTGCTAACATAATTTTATTCTGAATGGTTTGGTTTTTCTAATTGTAATGGCTCGACTGTTTTCTCTTTAGTGGTTAATTTGGCTATATCTTTGTCTATTTTACCAAATTCTTTAT